>NZ_CEZLMY010000068.1:0-18407 GCF_983033635.1 Psychromonas sp.
GAGCCATCCTTTCATCGCACTTCATGTAGCGGGCCTGTACGCTACAGCAGGCGATATAGCCGGACTTAAACGATGTGAAGAAACTATTTCTGGCACTCCCAGTGGGCCGAATCGTGCTGTTTCACTTGCCCTAGTGTCCTCACTTAATGATTTTGTGACGGGTAACTATCAGCGCTCTACGCAGACGCTGGCTACAATTCCCCCTGGCGCGCGTGTTGGTATTGGTGGCAGCAATGTCGAGCGAATACTTGTCGATTTGATCGAAACGAGTAGCAAAGCGCGGCACTAAACACACAACAGTCCTAGAGTTTTTGCAACTAAATAAGTGGCTTGGTCAAATATAAGTCATTTAAGTACGTTCACTATGTTCGCCGGACGCGCAAAAAGACGTGCCCCGCTTAATTCTGTCCTTGCTGTATCTAGGTATAAAGATAGATAGGCTTTTACGCTTGCTTCAGGGAGAAAACGAGCATAAATAGAGTGATCTCAACAGATAAAGAGTGCAAAAGTTCTAAAGCGCTTTGTGCCCCATTGCGCCTTACAAACTTACAAATTTGTGGCCAGTTTTACTTGGCCAGAATAGACCTGTTTGTTCGAGTAGATTTGGACAAACAACCTTTTCACACAGTTTTTTCGAAAAGTCCTAAAATGCCAATTCTAAATTTCTTCGATTAAGTGTTGATAGCTGATATTCCAACGCAGAACGATCTAATTTGCCGGTTTCCTTTATTACCGAATCAGAAAAACGCTCTGGTCTTCTAGATTTAAGGAATAATTTTGGAGAAAATTTAGACTCTGTTTTTTCAGTCATATACCGGCCATTTATATTAATAATCCATTTTCGTGGGAATGAATTATTGATAAGTGTTCTCAGGTGCCCCAAATAGCCCTAGGTAAAAATAAGTCATGTGGTTTTAAACGGTAAGTTTTACGTTAGCTTATGTCTATTCAACTAAAGCCGACAAACGAGCTAACTCTGCTTTTAACTCATTAACCTCTTGCTCTAATAACTCCACCCGAGTTTCAAGTTCGCCCTGATCTGTTGAAGATACTGGTGCTGAATTAGCTCCAGCTTCTATAGGTGCAAATTCTGCTTCAGAAGTATCAGAAAATAGATGTATGTAGCGAGACTCTCTTTTACCGGGCTCTCTTGCTAACTTTTTCACTAACTGTACGTTGTTTAAGTTTTGCAATTGCTCAAGAGCGACTTCAACTTCATTAACATTGGCAAAGTCAGCTAAACGATTAGTGCGGGTGCGCAGCTCACCAGGTGTTTGCGGACCACGAAGAAACAACACACAAATAATCGATTTTTGTTGTTCTGTTAATTGTAAATTGCCAAATGACGTATTACAGAACCTGTGCTTATACTTATTAACTCGTCCTGATGCTCCAGAATCGACCATCAGCTGTTTCATATCGATTAATTCATCAAGAACATTTTGCACTTCAGTTTCTGAAAGCGACATAACCGGTTCCCGGTTACTCTTTTGATTACAGCCGTTGGTCAGAGCATTTAACGACAAAGGATATTGTTCAGGTGTGGTGCTCTCTTTTTCAAGCATTACGCCAATAACACGACTTTGCAAAGCAGTTAATGTGATCATCTAGTGGGCTTCCTTAAGATATTCATACTTAATAGTGTAGAAAGTAATTGATTATATGGTTTTTTGTTGAAATTAGTTTGGTTAAGAGCAATAAAAAGAAGAAAGATCTTTTAAAGATTGATAATTAATATCTGTTAACTGAACTGCAATCAAACCAAAGCGCAGCACGGCCATAAAAAGAACATTTAATGGAAATAAAAAACTCAGAAGACAAGGAATATTAGCTTAGATTTACGTGATAATAGTGAATTGTGTGGTAAAAATCGAGTCTATCTCATCATGAATGCAGCTAAAATAAAAGCTATTCGAGGCTATAAACGTAAAGCTAGCTGAAATGAGATCGTATCAGCAGATAAGTTGTGCAAACTTCTAAGGCGCAATGTGCCCCTTTCCGCCTTAGAAACCTAAGTAGCTAACGCCCCAACGACTTACAAACTAGAAATAAATGACTAAATTAATTTGGCCACTGCCATGTTGTTGGAACACTATTTAATTGCATGCCACTATGAGATCCAATTAATGAGTATGACTTTGATCAGGCAGCGCTGACCATAATGATTTGAGCAGTTAAATCACCGTCGACAGGCAACATCGACGGCTAGAAAAACATTATTCATTCTTTTTATATTCAGACCGCGTATTTTTTTCGAACGAAGCACAATACGGTCATTATCACGAGGATGAAAGAACCAAATGACCCCGCCTTCTTGTCAGCGGTAGGTTGAGTTTTTTTACTGTAATCTATATCAAAAATGTTATAACTAAAATATGGTTCAGGGATTTGGTAGTCTGTAATGTGGCTCTCAATCCAAGTTCTATAACTGCTTACTTGGGTGTAAACATCAGGCAATGCGTTATTTGCGCACTCCTTACCTCCAAAGCTGACCACACCAGCTAACCGATAGCCCTTATCTGCGTCACTCGCGGCGGATTTATCCTGCCAAACCAGTGGCCCGCCAGAATCCCCAGCACATGCTCCTTTAGAAATTTTATTTGCGCAAATGAAATACGGAGCTAGAGCCTGAGAATGTGTCCAGCCCCAAGCCTGTGCGCATTGCTCGTCACTGACACCATCGAAAATAACTTTTTGCAATGTTTGTGTACTTTGAGTACTTTGTGCATTAGTTCTGCCCCAGCCAGACAGAAATAAGTTTTCGGGTTGCGCACTTTCAAATTCAAAATCTGCATCGACTTGCATCGCCGTATCCATTAGCCTGATCGGTTGTGCAGGTGCTGATGGCGTAGCTTTTAGCTCTAACAATGCAATATCATTTACAGGCTTAATATATTTCGGATGAAGAATTAATTGTCTGACTGAATTTCCCTTTTTTGCCGACGACATAAAATGCGTCGAGTTGCCAGAATAAACGATGATTTGCTCCGCTTTTGCGGATTTAACACAATGTGCAGCCGTTATCACCCAACGATCGGCAATCAGTGTGCCGCCGCAAGCTCTGAGCATATCGCTATCATCGATGCCGATTTCGAGTTGCACCTGCCAGGGGGTTTGGGTGATCGCTGCATCAGCACCGCCCACAATCCTGGGCTGAGATATAATACTAGCTGACGCTATTGGAATATTTTTTGCTATTACGCTGCCCGATAAAATAGCTAACGAAATTATCGATATTACTTTTTTTAACATTTCACTTCCTTATTTATGGGAGAATTCCGAAAAATTATGAAAGCTTACGCCGCAATCAACAGCCTTAATACGTCTGATTGATTTGCTTTGTTGAACTAAGCCGCTGAGCGGCAGATTAAAACATCTACTTAGCAAATATCTAAGTGTACTCACCTCGAATATTTTTAATCTTGGAATTCGTAATAAAAGTAAATGAAATGACAATAAAAAGCAAATGAAGAATGCGTTTAATTCACTATATGCGCGTCACCTCAACCGATTGAAATTATGAGAATTAAGTGACAGCACGATATTAGAGTAAATAATCTATCTCGCTTTGTGATGTGATGGACGCCCCTACCCAATGGCGTTACGTAAGCCATAATTAGATTAAATTGTTTAATCAAAGGAGCATCGCATGAACATTAAAGTGGTAGGTATTGATTTAGCAATGTGTTGTTTCAAGTCTTTGTTCTTACTGAAGAAAATAAGATCCATTTTATTAACAGTAAGGCGATCTCACTTGAAATCTAGCATTGAATTAAGGCATTTCCTTTAATAATTAAAAGTAGTGCCAGCTAGTTTTCGAACTTATGTCAAATCTTATTGAAATGATTTAGTATTTGAATATCTTAAATCCCACCCGCGTCTGATTCAGCCAGTTGTTAACTGAAAATTGCTTTCTTAAATTACCTAATTCTAACTAAGCATAAAAAATCAAAATGATAAATATCTTAATAGTAATAGGCCAAAAATATTCGAATAATCCTACACGGAGAATTGTTCAAGCTTGATACCGACACTGCCGATACGAATCCATATCTTAAAAATCTGAAATGTTTCCCCGTCTTTATTGGCCACTGTTTCTATGTTTTCGGCAAATACAACATCTTCGGTTTTGAATTCTAGCAACGCGCCATTACTTGACAAGGGATTCAGGCGCAAAAAAATCTTATCGGGTTCGGATGTACTTTGTTTGGGGTGCCCAACATAGGAAACAGCTTCCTTTAACAAACGATTTCTATTTGAATACTTTTCAAGTGCACGATCACTAGTAATCTCTTCAATAATATTGGTTATCATAACAACCCCCTTTTTTTTCTATCGCTCATAATAGAAGTTAACAGTATAGTCATCTGCATTCGCACTAATGTGCGAGTGATATGTATTTAATGATAGTCATCCACAACAAAGTTAATTTGATAAAACAAATGATTACATCACATTTCAGGGATAAATATTTCCTCTACTTAGTTAACTAGAGCAGTCACCACACATAACTTAATAAACCGATATAGTTCATCGATAAATATACTATTAAGTGTTAAATTTTTTCAGAATCTGCTTGGGCAAAGTTTATTGCTAAAGAATATATAAAATTGCTGCTTCAAGGTCTTTTATGGTCAAAAGGAATTATTGATATTTTTCGTAAATTGCTTCAATTGTTCCTGCTTTTAATAATTGTTTCAAAGCTTTGTTTATTTTACTAACATGATGTTTTTTCTGGGGATGCACCCTCATCATTATATCGAGTTCATTAATAGTATTACCGATTTTAAAATCCTTATAAGCAGGACTCTCTTTCATCCAATACTGGGCAAATGCTTTGTCAATGAAAACCTGAACAAGTCTGCCCTTAGCCAGCATTTTTAAAAGTTGTTTCTCCGAAGTGCTGTCGTGTCGAATAATTGTTTTTTTTGCGAATTCGTCCATATAGCCGGGATAAAAATAGCCGCGCACTGTTCCTATTGTTTTGCCTTTTAAATCTTGAAGGCTATTAACCGCCACCTTTTCTCCTCCTGCAAACAGTACTACAGTAAAATTTTTGGCAAAGGGGATTGTGTACTCTCCCGGAACTTTTGAATCCTGTCGCCAGACGGGATTAATACCGGGTTCAATATCAAGCCCGCCGTTTTCAAAGGATGTATTAACACGAGCAGCTGGGTAATATTTATACTGAAATGAGTAACCTGTGATTTTCTCAATTTCACTGAATATATCCTTGTAGATTCCCTTTTGCACATCATTTTCTGGAAACATCAAAGGTGGAAGCCCGTCTTGATAAAGCCCAACTGTAAATGATTCGGCCTGCAAAACATTTGGACTAAGCATTAACAAAATCGGCATCCAAATGGTGAAATATTTCAATATTTTAAATCTCATTCGGCAATCCAAAAAACGGTTAAACAATGAGTGATCAATCCATTATATACATGTTTCAACCATTGTTTCTACTGTATAAAAGTATAGTTCTATGTTTCTAAAAACAAAAATATCAGGCCGCTCCACATTATTAAATGGAGGGCTGTTAGTTGGTAAGATATAGAAACTTCAATTAAAAGCCGGAAATGAGCCAAACGAAAACGGTTTTGGTTGATAAGCACTAAAAATGATAGTTTTCTGTGCACGAGATCATTCCGCATAATAGAAACATCGAGTTAGACTTTAAAGAATCTCGTAGGTTCATATTTGAAGCTAACGCCAGCTATTACGGGTTTATTCCGTAAATGGATTTTTATTGTTTTGTTAATGTAATAGCTGGAAATTAATCGCTTGCTGATAAATACCATTTCATAGTTGTATTGGAGTTGAGAGCAGCATAAAAAGAAGCTCCTGTGCTCTAAGGCTCTATCCTACCAAAGATACGGGTGTTATCTTTGACCGAAATCGTAGGTTAACCACGCCGCTGAATTGATTGTTCATGAAGTAAAGGACTATGGTTTGCTGAGTCCTTTCAACCATTTTTTAATAACAGGTCGCACTTCAGGGCCAACAACCACCCCCATATGCGTTACATCTTGCAATAGCTTTACCTGTACATCTGTGTATTGAGAAATTACTGGTTCATATTGCTCTGCGAACATCGTTTCGTCTGCTGTACCGGCGACAACTAATAAAGGTTGTGTGATAGTGCTGAGATCTTTCTCATAATTACGAGGGGCGTAGGATGTGTTGAGTCGAAAAGAGTACGACAAAGTTTCGGTCTTATTACGGATCTCTTCCGGCATGTTGAAATCAATGGCAGTCAGATAATCGAAGCAATGAATTCCCACGTTATTCAGCATGGTTAGCCCGACAATTCGCCCAGTATAGGGTTGTGCCCACCCGCCTGCGTTCGGCCGCGTCGTAGGAGCGTTATAATAAACGAAGGGAGCCAGCAACATATAGGCATCTGCTTGTGTTCCATACTGGCCTCCCGCAAAGCGGATAGCCAAACCACCCCCAGATGAATGTCCTCCAATAATCAACATTGCGTTCGGATTATCCTTCTCAATCATGGTGATGAGATCCGCCAGGTCATCTTCAAATTGGCCGATATAGTCCACGTCCCCTCTTCTTTTAGGGGCTCGCCCATGTCCGCGTAAATCTGGAGTGTATACCTGGGCTAGACCTTCAGAGCTTATGAATTCGGCTAAAGGCAAGAATTGCTGGCTATGCCAGCCTGAGCCATGCAACAGAATGACAATCTTATTGGATTCTGCTGGATAGTGCCGATACGCTAACTGTGTGCTATCTCTGGCAACAAAGCTTTGCAGTTCTGGTAGGGTTAAGTAATCGAAAAACATCTCACTGAAGTTTATGCCACGCTGAGCCGGACCAGGCTCTTGGGGTTTGCCCGTCAAAATCAGCACTGCAGCAATTCCGAAATAAATCGCCGCAGAGATGAGTACAAAGGTAAATATTTTTCGAATATTTTTGTTCATCATTTATCCCTCTTGCGTTTGATGTGCTTTATCCTAGCAGGTTCTATTCCTGCCTAATGTTACAAATCCCGCTAATTTCTTGTTATAAGCAATTACTGAAATACCTCAAGGTCTATTTTTTCTTTCCTGCAAACATCACGAATAGTTGAATGTTTAGCCAGCCTTCTGAGGTATAAGCTAAGATTAGGAAATGTTAATGGTGACTTCTCTATTTTTAATGACCACTCAGCTAACATAAATAGGAAAAAATCACAGGCAGAAATCTCATTACCTAAGAGATATTGTTTATCCTCTAACTGATTGTCGATAATTAAAAGAGCTTCAGATATACGCTCTTCTTGGGCCGTGATTATGTTAGGAATACATTTTTCATTTGTTGTATGTTTGTGCGGGTAATAATAAATCATCAGTTCCGCTTGAAGCGTGTTATTTAAAAAAGTAAGCCATTGAAAAAACTTAGGTCTGTCGAGGCTTCCTATAGGGGGAATTAATTTTTTACCTGGATTTTGTTCACAAAGGTGAATACAAATAGCTGGGCTTTCAAAAAGAACTAACGTGCCATCAACTAAAGTTGGAATTCGTCCAACAGGATTTAGCTTTAAATACTCAACTGATTTTTGCGTATTGGATTTCCGATCAACAAGTTCAAGTTCATACTCCAAATTCATCTCATGCAGTAAAAAATGAGGGGCTAAACTGGCATTGTTAGGATAATAGTAAAGCTTATACAATTGATCTTCCTTTTGTGAAATGAACAGAAAAACTACCGTTGCTTATAACACCAATCTTGAACTTTTGTTATGCATTTAATCACCATCACAAATTAAAGAATCTATTTGAATTTTTTGGGTGACACTATTAAAACTAAAACTTGCTCTTGAACCTAATATAATTATATTTTCATCTTCCCACTGTGGAGGTGAAACACATGAAAGAGTGTTTGACTCATTTTTAATTCTGCAGCCTTGCCTAAGTGCAAAAAGAAGCTTATTAACACAACTAGAATTTGAACCATATACTCTTTTGATGCAGCCTTTACCATCTTCTCCTGGTCCGAACCCACATTTTACATGAGCACTTTCTAACTTTGAAACCTCTGCCCAGCTACCTGTTTCAATCATGTGGAATAACGAACCATACTGCCATCTAAATTCGGTTTTAAAAGACTCTGTCCGATCGCCTGCCATAGTTATATAAGGAAAGAATAAAAGCAGAAACAATATACGATACATTTCAATTGTCCTCTGCATAATACCGCAATAACTGGCGTCTTAAAGATATCCGCTTGTTTGCCTGGTTGTATTTTGATCTATGGGAATTTAGCGCCATTATTCATTCCGTGGTTGGTGCTTTTATCATATTTCATTTCAAGGGCTATGTGCTTATTGATAATTTTTGTACCTAACGCATTAGCCCTTTCCTCTAATAAGGGGCAAGAGCTTGATGACGTTAGTTTTAAAAGCTTCTCTTCAACTTCATTTGCTGCATTAACAGCAAAATCTTTATGTCCATTTTCATGATCAATTAATGCGCTGTAATATCGGTCCCATTTATTCTTAAGCGTACTATCCGAATCGTTACAGTTCACCCATTTAGGCAAAGTAAACTTTACGTCAACTGTACTAGAGACCGTTGTTATATGGCACTGTCCATTTTTTGTATTCCAGTTAAAGCGCCAGCTCACATACCAATATGTATATGCATCATATGTTTTTCCTGACTGCCTGATGGAACTCTTCGTATTCATCTCTTTTCTCAGCATATCAGCAGTTGCCCCATAAATTGGATAGTATTTCGTTTCTACACTTACTTTTGGCGTAGCTAATGCTGAACCTGAAAATAAAAATGTAAAAAATGAGGCTTTCAATAAATAGTTCATGATTGATATATACACAAAAAAATAACGGCCAGTTAATAAGTGCAGCAAGTGCTGGCGGCGATTTGTTCAGAAAATGGCGTGATAGACTTTGTTAATTTCAATTTAACTGCCTGTTAGCGATGACTCGTTGCCGGAAGCACTTCCGACAATTCATTATCCAGTAAACTTAACACGCTTTGATAGCCGTATTTAGGTTGCCAACCAAGCTCTCGTTGCGCCAAAGTCGAATCATAAACTCGGTCGAGAGTTTTAGGTAAGCACCAACCTCGGCTTGCGAAGTCCGCGGCAAGATTTGGCGCATACTCTTGTATAACATCATCAGCGTTTCGGTACAGCTCACCACAACATGTTTTATGAAATGGTGTCTGTCCGGAAATGATAAAACGCCTAAAACCCGATAAACGTTTTTCTACTGCGCAAGCATGAGCACTTGCCACATCTCGAGCATCAATACCACGCGTTAAACGATAGACAGCCATTAAATCTGCTGGCTCTGGGAAGCAACGAGATATTTGCAGAACAGTGACGGGTAAATTAAACACGTTTGAAATTTTTTCTAGTAACTGTTCAGCCTTAATCTTTGATTTGTGATAAATGCTTTTAGGACTTGGCGTAACTGTTTCATTCACCCAACCCGCTACATCCTCGGGCGTTGATGAATAACCATAAAGAGCGGTGGTACTAGTGAACACAAAATGTTTAATACCCATCTTTAAACCCAATAAAGCTAAGCGTTCCGTTGCTTTAATATTAACTTCTTCAAATTCATTATCAGAAAGCAGTCCAACATGAGGCGCATGCAGTGCCGCTGTATGAATAACAACTTCAACACCTTCTAAAGCTTTAGCCAATAAAGTGGTATCACGGATATCTCCTACATAGTCCGTTGTTGAACAAGGAGTTCTATCAATACCAACAACTTCGTGTTTTTTCATTAGATTGATATAAATTGCACGTCCTACTCTACCAGCTGTTCCTGTAATTAAAATTTTCAACTTTTACTGCCTATTTGAATGTCCGAACCGAAATCGTTTTATCAGCTAACATTTCAGTTCAGCGGAGCCGTGAGTACGCCGTCCGCTGCAACAGATTGTTGCTGTCCTGACTAGAGGTTATAAATACCGCTCTTTCATCTCCGTGGCCCCAACATATTCAACCAGAGCACAAGATGGTTGTTATACAATACGCGCTCCCATAGGAACATTAGGGCCATCTTGTTCCTTCTGCCGTGTCAGCATCTCGCTATCAAAGTGCCGGGTAATCATGAATAATCCCAGTTCATTAGCGCGGGGGCAGAAGATAATTCCGTTATTCCAGACCGATGTGATTATTCCATCTGGTTCCATGATAGGTAAATGCAGTTTTGGATTATGCGGGCTTGTCTTATTGTCTGACGCATTATCTTGCAGTACCACATCACGATAAAAGGTAGCCCAATTTGTGATGATTGCACTCTTATTACGTAACAGTGTCAGGAATTTGGGGATCTCGGTAGGAGGCGACCCAGCTCGGCAGGCACGGAATCCGCCATCAGCATTGCGGATTGATTGGCGGATGAGGCTAGGGGTTTCCACATCTCCCGGGAAATAAGGCACGTTGGCTTCATAATTGCCCACCTGATGCTCTGCCAGTCCCAAAATGGATGGCTCTCTGCTGCGGAAATTGGCAACCATGATATTGATATCCGATTTCATCTCGCGGAAAAACCATGAGGTGAGTGCATCATTGGTAGACACAAATCGAACCAGTCCTTCCTGTTTCGCACTGACTTTCTCCTGCGCCACCCAGTCCGGGTCTACCGCATGAATACACACATTTTGCGGATCGCGACGGGTCACCTTTGTACCCATATAGGTTCCCAAAATACCCAGGCCGAAACCGGCCGAGGTAAACATTGCGTTTTCCTTTTCACCAATGACCTCAGTTTTGGCTTCCTCAAAATCAGCAACCCGCACCGGGTCAAGAACCTCCACATCTGTATCCGCGCTCAACATGCCGTACAATTTGTAATAGGTATGTCCATCACCTAAAGTGTGGTTCATGGAAACGACCAAGGCAAAGCCCGGCAAAGTTACAGCCTGCTGCAAAGGCGTGGCTTGATTGTCACCCGTTTCTTCTGTTTCAATCGGAATAACCGCCACTTTAAACAAAGGCTGATCGTTATCGGTCGCCGGTTTCGAGCGTGCGCACTGAACCGGCACCAAACAGCTTACGATCGATTCATAAGGCATGCTAAGCGAAAAGCCTATATCTCCAGGCTCATACACAGAGAAATATTGGTCAATGCTAGGCTCAAGGTCAAAGGTCTTGGCATACGCCAGCGCCACCACACGATCTGCCGTGTTCTTTTTTATGATGCGTGAAGTGAGCCACGGATTTTTTTCAAAAATCAACGCCAACCGATGGCGCAGGAACTCGATCGGGGGGGCGCCTTCATACAGCGTTACGGTAGTCACTGGTGGCAGATGCAGGTTTTCAAGTTCCCATTTGGTCAATTTCAGAGTTTTAATGCCATCAGGCCCAAAATGTTTATGTTTGCTCATTTGAAAATTCCTTTTGTATGCATTGGCAGCTACTCTGTTCTTGGTTTTTCATGTAATAAAACCGTGATTTACCTACAGTCTGATCTGTCTTTGTAGCAACTCTCCCTCAATATCCCTTTACTTAGCTGATGGATCCGCCTGCATTTACTTGTTGGGTGATTTATTTTCGAAGCTCAAACTGCTGGCTCTTCATAGCTACAAATATTTTTAATAGTGAATTTTGTTTCAGGATCGAAAAGCGTCTCCTTCAAGTGAAATTGGAGCTCACATCCATATAACTCAAATGCTATTTCACCATCGTTAAATGTATGGTAAACAAGTTCAATTCCATCTAACGTTGTAAACGCTTCTCCTGATCTTATCCATTCACCACTTGAATGTGCAACCCGAGCAACAGCCAAAGTGCCGCCACTCCGCAATGGGCTAATTTCAATTGAAGAAACATCCGTGTTTACGTAGTCGGCGCTTCCTTTAGAAAATTCGCATGCTAGATTAGTTTTGGTTTCCATATATCACCCAACGCCCTAATAATGGGCAAAAAATTATTAGCTAAAATATTAAGGAACGAAAATAGCCAACTGTTTTTTGTCCTTATTAATTAGCTGTTGTTATATACTCTTTGTTAAAAGTTAGAACGAGCCCAGTGACTAAGTTCTTCAATTGGTTTAGGAAAACCAACGGTATAAACAAAACGATTTTCACTATCTTCAAAAATACTATTGCTTACACCAAGTAAAACAAAGCCATCTGCTAATAGTTTGCTTGCATCTTGAGCACATTCAGTTTCAACAATTTTTGTAATTTGGAGAAACGTTTCTTGAGATTTTGTAATTTCCATGTTGTGCATGATTATCCTTGTATATATAAGATTGCATGCTTACTAACACACACAGAATCTATCTGATAAAGATACTTTATAGCAAAATTAATCTTATGAAACAGCAGGTTGCATCATGTTTAACTCATATGTTTGATATTGATTTCACAGGGAAAGTGAGGATATGTATTTATAGATGTCTCTATAAATACATTACACTTTTAAATAACCTAATATTTTCAATCGGTTAATAATTTAATTAATAAAAAGCGTGTGCAATCTGAATCTATAAATACATCATGTAACGGGTAAAGCCAGGACGATAATTATCACCGCCCTCTTCAGTAGATTTTTAACAATGTCGGCCATACAATAGGATCTCTTTGTTAAATGTATTACCTTAAATCTAAACCATAAATATAAATTGGCACAGGCTGTTAGCAAAAATTTGTTGCAAAAGGTTGCTATGAGTAAACTTTACCTATCGAATCCGAGTGTCTTGCTGAAAAATACCTCTCTCATGAACAACTCGTTCATGAAAACAAATCTGTTCCCTCAACCAGCTCATATCATTCGGTAAATACGACGAAAAGTGGAAGCATCCCTTAGCAAAGCGCTAATTAGAGAAATATGTTATTAATAACGGATATTAATGAAGCATTCGCTGTAATTTTGTTTTCCCCGATATCCAGCGCTTACCTGTATTCGCAGCAAATTGTGCAAGCGCTTCAAGTGAGCTAACTGCGCCGTGATACTCGTTACCAAAACTACTTGCTAAATCTAACCACGTCTCACTATCCAGGCCAATAGTGCTCAGCAGGCTCGGTGTGCATTCGCAAATAGCACCGCGTTTATTATCGAGAAAAACTCGCCCTGTCCAATCAACTAACTCAATATAATCTAATCATGAATAACCAATACCTTGTGATTGCTGTTTATGCTCATCACCAACAAAACCAAATAAGGGTTTACCAATAGAATTAAAATCAGGCTTATCCGAAAAACTCGTTTTTCTATGAATTCGCTCAAATATTGAGGTATATTCAGCCTGTTCTGGTTTACATTACTTAATATAGCTGTCGATAGTCTTTTGGATAGCGCCGTCTTGTTTCATTTCTTTTATTGCTGCATTAATCGACTCTACCAGCTCTGGACGAGAAGTATGAACGCGTATTTTTAGATCAGAACGATTGATAACCGGACCTATCTCGACTTTTACATTTCGCTCTTTTAATTCTTTGTTATTTTTGAGCACATAAACAAGCGCTGCTCGATCAATAATACCTGCATCAGATCGTTGCAGAGCAACCTTTTGTATTTGTGATATATTATCACTACTGTCACTTCGTATGAAAAACTCACTGCCTACATAACCATAACCTCGAACAGTTGAGATTAACTTCCCCTTCAGATCTTCAAGTTTATTAAACTCAAATGACTTACCAACTGGAAAAATGAGTACCTCTTCAACCGTCATTAATACATCAGTCCACAATGAAACTTTAACCTGTTCTTCAGAAGCTCTCCAAGCTTCATTCACACAGCACTCTATTTGAACAGCACCATATTTAAACCTGATTTGAGCTCTTTTAGGGGGGAAAAGTTGATCTGCAATTAATGTTACCGCAATACGTTGATCAAGCTGGATCATAATGTCATTCAGGATGCCGCTGACTTTTTGGGAATGAATAATCCAATAAGGGCTCCAGCTTTCATCTGTTATAGAGTACTTCGCAGGTTTTGAAAAGGATGAAATGGATAAGCTGACTAATAAGACAGATAAAACAAATTTCATACAAAACTTAGACATAAACTTAACCCTCTACTCAAACTATAGTGGTTATCTATAGTTTAGACACAAACGCAGTGAAGTGAGCAAGTAAAACTGCTCATGACTGCGAATAGCCGATAAATGACTAGCAAATACCAGACAGATTTTATGCCTATTTACCGTATTGTCTTCCCTTTCGGCCAACAAGGTCTGCACTCTTGACGTTGATTTTGCGGATTCCAATATTAAATGGCAAGCGGCCTATGGCTTCCTCTGTAAACGCTTAACTCGGCACCTTACGATGCAAAGCCCATAACTCTGGGTTTCGGCGGTTCGCTTTACCTTAGCGAACTAAGGAATTTCAGCTCTAATCTAATACCGATTTATCTCGGCGCACTGGCTGCCCTCGCTTTTCTCTATTCTTCCAGTATCCTAGCGATAGAGCAGCGTTAATAACAATAATACGTTTATGATTCACTGACTTTATTGATATAAATGTGCAGTTAATTTGAAAGGCACGCTATTGCAAAAGGTAATCAAGAGGTAAATAATAAAATCACTGATAAAGGCAAACCATCCGAAAGGTTGGGACGCAAAGCTACCGGTCTAACGATTTATTCAATGACAGCGGGGTTACCGAAGATTATTGCTCCCTGCAGTAATCTATCTTGCGTTGTCCACCTCAGTTTTAATTTGCTGCAATTTAAAACCTATTTGAGGACGAACAATGAACAACAATTATCAATCGAAATTTCGTGCTACGCGTCTGGCTAGTGCGATTTCATTAACATTATTAATGACCGCCTGCGGTAGTAGCGAGACAGCTTCTACACCTGATGAAATACCAGCTCCTGTACTGCAATCATTCACCGGGAAAGCCGCTGATGGTTACCTTAGTAATGCACTTGTGTGTTTAGATCTCAATAATAACTCTATTTGTGAAAGTAACGAACCATCGGCGATAACAGCTGAAGGTGGTAGCTACGAATTTAATGGCTTAGACGAAACACTGGATTTATCCACTGTGCGCTTGCTGGTTAAAGTTATTGCCGGGCAAACTGTTGATGAAGATAATCCAGGTGTGGTGGTTGAGCAAAGCTACAGCATGTCATCTCCGCCAGGTCAAATCGATTTTGTCAGTCCGATAACCACCTTAATAGACAACCAGATGCACAGTAATCCAGAACAAACTCAGGAAGAAGCAGTGCAGACTGTCGCCATGCAACTCGGTATCGATTCGACAGATGAAGTCGATTTAACCGGTGACTATGTTGAAGCGAGCAGTGATGATGCTGCCGATGAAAACAAAGATCAATATCAGCGTCTTCACCATGTCGCTCAAGCTGTTGCGGGTGCTATTGCACAAGTTAGTGACAACCTGCAAACTCAGATTGATACATTGGAGGATAGCGATAAGAAAGATGCGTTAGCGGCTATCATTGGTAATGTCGCTGGCAGTTTAGAGCAAATTACCCAAGCTATCGATGAAGCCGAAGCGAATGGCGATGAAATTAAAGTGCAAGACATCATAGTTTCAATCCAAGATACGATTCATATTGCAAAAGATGAACTACATATGGCAATCGATGATATTAAAGATCAACGTGAAGCCCAAATAATGAATCTGCAAGAAGCGCTTACTGCTGAGAATGGCATTTATTTCTTAGAGCAGGAGCAGGAACGTTTTTATGATGCACAGAGTAATAAATGTATCAGTACAACACAACTTGCTTATGGCAATTTCAAGGTTATTGAAAATATAGGGCACTTCAGCTTAACTGCATATGATGCGCAAACTGGCGAGTTTGTTGCATGGTCTGATGATGATAAGAATGAGGATTTCTCTATCTACACATTGGGTCAAACAGGTTGGGTTTTAACTGATAATGCTCATAATAATGAATCGCTAATTAACTTTGCTGACGATGGCCTGTCAATGACCATGACCTCTGCATATGACGGCATAGAAGAAATTTCAATTCAAGGGTTTGAAATAGCGGGAGAGTCTCTTTATAACGTATCCCGAGGCCTGACTGTCTGGCATGAGGCACTGAAAGAGAGCAGTTTAACCTTCTCTGATGAAGCTAAAGCCTATTATGTAAAAGGAGAAGCAGTTGAAGACCACTACATTTTACCAATATGGCAAGGCTGCAGTGACAGTACAGGTGTAGCCTTGGAAAACTGCAATGCGGTTCGATTCGGTGATGATTATCAGATTGCGACTACCCTACAGCAATTAATGACAACAGAACAGTCTGCTGATGGCGCTTTACCAGCCAATACTTTTGATATTTACCTCAATCACGGTAAACGCGTTAAAGTTTCCTTGAACCAACAATCAGATAACGATGACGTTAAACAAACTGCTAACTTCTACCTTTATAATGATGATTGTTATGGTGACCAACTAGATTGTTCAAGATTTAAGCTTATTGCAACTAGTAGTTGGGAAATTGAGACAATTAACGGTCAGGACATAATTCAATTAGATATTCCTCGCTGGCTCGATAATAACGACTCTTCTGACCAGGATCGCCATCAGAAACCATTTATTACGGTGCAAGACGGTCAAGTTCGCCAAGGTTTTACACTTGAGTCCGGGATTAGTGAAGATAAAGCGGTTGCAATGAATAAAGCCGCTTTAGAGCAAGTGCTTGCAGGTTTTTCGCCGCAGTCAACAAGAGTTGAACTAAGCCCTGAAGCTTGTGGCATTGAGCAACCGCAGGATAACACAATTGAAGATGGTAAGCCGGACTCAGAGCAGCCGCTTCCAGTTCCTGGTGTTGATGAAGATCAGCAACCGCTTCCCGTTCCAGTAATTGAAGCGGATCAGGCTAATACTTCATTGTTATTAAACAACACGTACTTTTTACGTGAAGACGATAACGATATGTTAATCCGTTTTAAACCCGACTCAGTTATTCGTGTTGCCTCTAATGAACATTATGAGGGCGATACTGTTAAAGAGGTTGAATATGGTAAATGGACCGTTGATGCAGCAGGACAAATATTGGTGCAAATGAACAACGAATGGATGTTGTTTAAGGTTGAGCAAGGGCTTGGTGAAGAACAGATGCTAATGTCTGAAATTGCCAGTAACGATGCGCAATCAAGTGCAACGGCTGACACTGCAACGTTTTTCAATTTAAGCAAAATATCGGCAATAACGATTAACGCGTTCGATACTACTGCAGGACTAACTGTCACTCGTGCAGAAGACTGCTCGCTGGACATATTCGTTAATCCATCAGACACTGGAAATGGTAGTGGTTATATCGATGCAGCCCTCTGCCAAAGCATCAGTTCTGACCAAGGTGCGCCACAGTTCGAGTTTTTATGGTTTACCGGTGAAGAGAAAGAGATCATCATTAATCCATTGGATAGCAACGGACAAAATCAACAAGAGAAAATTCATTTATACAGCGTTACCATAGCGCAGGAATCACATCTATTAATGAAGTTTGATCATGTCGATGCCGATGGCACGAATCAAGAAGGTAACTTTGAACTTTGGAAACTATCAACAGCTGCACAATAATGCATTGCTAAGCGTTGAGAAAAAGGGCTGGAATTCCAGCCCTTTTTTATTTCATTTAATCGTAATTAATTCAATCTGCTTTTTGGCTTAGACGCGGTGTGATTAAACAGTTAAAAAAAGAAGGAAAAAAAAGGCTACAGCTTTTCAGCACAACAAAAACGCCTCTCTTTTGTGTTTTATATTAGGCACGCTTTTCCATATGAAAGTTGGTTAACTTTTGATCTCTTACTTCAACTAATTGTTGCTTTACAACCTTAAATCCAAAATGCTCAAAGAAAGGCTTTGCTGTAATGCTTACTTGTGAGAAATAAAGTTTTATTTTCTGTTTTTTACCTTCATTAAAAATATGAGTCATTAGCGCCCTGCCGACTCCTTCTTTTTGATGATCCTGATGACAAAAGAAGTGATCGATTAAACCATCATTCTGCAGATCAGCGTATCCCACAATCTTTCCGTCGATTTCTGCAATAAAGGGCTCGATATCACTCATTCTTTTATTCCAAATAAACAGGTCCATTGAATCGGGAACCCACGCTTGCAGTTGCTGTTCGTTATAATCTTGTTTATTGATATTTCGAATGGTATTGGAATAAAGTAACCATGTGCTTTGTGCATCTTGTTCTATATATCTTCTGATAGTGATCATATTAAAAATTTCCAATAACTTTTTAGTGATTATATGCAAATGGTCTGATTATAGATGAAGGCTCGATTACTGCGATATACAGCAGAACCTATTTATTAGGGAGTTAAACTTAACAGTCGACGTGCTGCTGTTATCACTTGAAGCCAGTATCTAATAATGAATTATAACGATAACAGAGCAGGATTAATGAGATAAGCGTTTAATCTTAGTTACTTATCTCATTTTAAATTTTATATCGCCAGCAACAGTTGATAACTGTCGATATTAATATCAGCGAG
>NZ_CEZLMY010000069.1:0-17974 GCF_983033635.1 Psychromonas sp.
ATCAGCCCAAGGCGGCATAACGCCATTACGGCCATTACGAATACTATCTTCAACTGCTTTGCGAGAACCGCCGTATAACCAAATTTTATCTGTTAGGTTTGGTGCGCCAAGCGCGTGAGAACCTTTTCCATCCGCGCCGTGACAAGCCGCGCACATAACAAAGCGCTCTTCACCTGCTTTTGCTTCAACGGCGTTAACACGTCGACCGCTTAGTTTAAGTACGTAAGTTGCAACTTCTTTAACACCTTGTTCACCTAAGATCTCTTTCCAAGCTAGCATTGCCCCCTGACGGCCGTGCATTATGCTCTCTTTAATATTTTGTGCTTCACCACCGTATAACCAATCGTTATCAGTCAGGTTCGGGAAGCCTTTACTGCCACGTGCATCTGATGCATGACACTGAGCGCAGTTTTGCAGAAATAAACGTTGACCTACTTTGACCGCTTCGGGATCTTTGGCGATTAGCGTGAGATCTTTGTAAACACCATTTTCATCATAAGCAAGCTGCTTAAATACTGCGCCATATTTTTCTTCTGCTGCATTCATTTCTCTTTGATATTGAGAATGTGAAGTCTCAGCAAGCGCCTGAGATTCTTCCAGTGACATGACACTCTGCTCTGAACTTGTCCAGTTAAGCAAGCCATTCCAGTTTGCTGTATAGCTTGGGAATGCAAAACTATATAGCAAACCAATCACTATGGTGAACCAAAATAGGCCCGTCCACCATTTTGGTAATGGGTTATTTAATTCTTGAATGCCGTCAAAACTATGCGGCATGGGTTTGCCTTCTTCCACGCCGGTATTATTTTTTGATGTTGCGTGAAGCAGTACTGCGCAACCAATAATAACGATTAGTGTGATCACTGTGATCCATATTGTCCAAAAAATGCTCATTATTTTTTAGCTCCCGTATGTTTGCTGTCATTGCTTGCATACGTTGTTGAGTCTTGAGGTTCATCGAAAATAGAATTGGCGATCTTCTCAAATGACTTTTTATGTTTTTTACTGTATGCCCATAAAATCAAAGCAACGAAAATAATAATTAAGAACAGCGTATACAGTCCATTAAATGTTGCGTAATCCATAAAGCCTCCAGTAGATGG
This sequence comes from Psychromonas sp., assembly GCF_983033635.1. Taxonomy (NCBI): domain Bacteria; kingdom Pseudomonadati; phylum Pseudomonadota; class Gammaproteobacteria; order Alteromonadales; family Psychromonadaceae; genus Psychromonas; species Psychromonas sp. Next base: position 1,104 of record NZ_CEZLMY010000069.1, read on the forward strand.
AATCAGCACTCAGTAACTGAGCACTGTGGTTATTTATCTAAATGCGTGACCAAGTGACTGCAAATAAGCAATTAATGCCTGCATCTCAGTTTTTCCTGCAACAGCTGCTTTTGCACCTGAAATATCTTGATCCGTATACGGTACACCGAAGTTGTTTTTAAATATCTCCAATTTACGCGCCGTATCTTCACCTGTTAACCGGTTCTCGGCAAGCCATGGGAAGCCCGGCATATTGGATTGTGGTACCACATCTCTTGGATTAAGCAGGTGCAGTTCATGCCAGGCATCGGAGTAACGTTGACCAACACGTGCCAGATCCGGACCTGTGCGTTTTGAACCCCATAAAAACGGATGTTCCCAAACACCTTCACCAGCGACACTGTAGTGACCGTAACGCTCGGTTTCAGCTCGGAAAGGACGAATCATCTGGCTGTGACATACACTACAACCTTCACGGATGTAAATATCACGACCTTCCATTTCCAATGCAGTATAGGGACGCAGCGTATCAACAGGCTCGTTTGTCTCTTTTTGGAAGAGCAATGGTGTTATTTGCGCTAAACCACCAAAGCTAATTGCAATGATGATAAAGATTGCCAGTAGACCAACATTCTTTTCAATAAATTCGTGCTTCATTATTTAACTCCCTGACTAACCAAGTTCTTGAGGCTTGATAGAGCCTTCTTTTGCGACAACTGTTTTGTATGTGTTGTAAGCCATTACAAACATACCAGATAAGAAGACTAAACCTCCGATGAAACGGATAGTGTAGAACGGGTATGACTTCTCTAAGGACTCAACAAAAGTGTAAGTTAATGTTCCGTCATCGTTAACCGCACGCCACATCAGACCTTGCATTACACCTGAAATCCACATCGCCACAATGTATAAAACCGTGCCTATTGTTGCTAACCAGAAATGCAGGTTAATCATGGCAACACTGTACATCCCTTTTTGATTAAATAAGCGTGGGACTAGGTGGTAAATTGCGCCAATAGAAACCATTGCAACCCAGCCTAATGCACCTGAATGTACATGACCAACTGTCCAGTCAGTGTAATGAGACAGGGCATTTACTGTTTTTATTGCCATCATAGGACCTTCAAAGGTCGACATACCGTAGAAAGAGAGTGATACAACTAAGAAACGTAAAATAGGATCCGTACGTAGTTTATGCCAAGCTCCCGATAACGTCATAATACCGTTGATCATGCCGCCCCAAGATGGCGCAAATAAAATCAATGACATAACCATACCTAAAGATTGTGCCCAATCGGGTAAGGCGGTGTAATGAAGGTGATGCGGGCCTGCCCAGATATAGACTGCGATTAGAGCCCAAAAATGGATAATAGATAAACGGTAAGAGTAAACAGGGCGTTCTGCTTGTTTTGGTACAAAGTAATACATCATCCCCAAGAAACCAGCGGTTAATAAGAAACCAACCGCGTTATGGCCATACCACCACTGCACCATTGCATCGACAGCGCCAGAATAGACAGAGTAAGATTTCATGCTGCTCATTGAAACAGGAATGGCGAGGCTGTTGACAATATGCAAGACAGCAACAGTCAAAATAAATGCCCCGAAGAACCAGTTTGCAACATAGATATGTGATGTTTTACGTATCGCTAATGTGCCGAAGAATACGACTGCATAGACTACCCATACCGCAGTGATAAGCAGATCGATTGGCCATTCAAGTTCTGCATATTCTTTTGAAGTGGTATAACCTAAAGGCAGTGAAATAGCCGCAGAAAGAATGACTAATTGCCAGCCCCAAAATACCACCGAAGCAAGAGAGCCGCCAAACAAACGAGTTTGACAGGTACGCTGCACCACGTAAAAAGAGGTTGCCATTAATGCCGAAGTACCGAATGCAAAGATTACTGCATTAGTATGTAGCGGACGTAAACGGCTGTATGTTAACCAAGGCGTATCGAAGTTAAGTACGGGCCAGACCAGTTGAGCTGCGATTAGTACCCCGACAGTCATACCAACAATACCCCAGAATATGGTGGTAAGTGTAAACTGACGGACAACTTTATAGTTGTAGTCAGGTTGAATTGTAGTTGCGGTTGTCATTATTTTGATTCCATGCATTTATTTACAATGTACGTGTGTTATGACGTAATATAAGTAATTATTGTCCATCAACAAATCATATTTTTAATTACGCTATAAAAACATATCTATTTGCGCAGAAGTTTACGTGAAGATGTTTAAAATGAACAGAATTTGGTTGCTTAATTGTTAATAAGTTTGCTGTTTATGTTAAAAGGCGGGTGTTACTCACTATTTTTACAGGGGTTTTAAATGTTAACGAAAAGTAGAGTTGCGCTGTTGTTTATTATGCTGCTAATTGTTCTAGCGCTAGTGGCATGGAGGACGGTCGATAACGTGCACGGCTCTCTGATAAATTCTGAACTCAACGCCAGTGAACAGTTAAAAGCTAATCTTGTCCGCTGCGATTATTTCAGTCCCTGTGAGTTTATTACCAAGCAGGGGACATTTTGGTTATCTGTTAATAATCCTCCTATCAAAGCTGAGCAGTGGATCGATTTTAATTTACAATCCGAATTGAAAACGTGGCGGGTAAAGGAAGCAAAAATTGTAGGAAAAAGTATGTTTATGGGACGTATTCCAGTTTTCTTTAAACCCATAGATAAGGGGTTATTTACTGCCAAAACTCTGCTTGGAGCTTGCAGCACTTCTGAGATGATTTGGCAGTTACAAATATCGGTCGAAGTGAATGATATTACCGAAGTGCTGTTGTTTGATTTTGTGGTTCGCCATTAATGCAGTGGATAAATTCTGCCTGAAATTATTCAGGCAGAATTTGCATAATTTATTTTATTAAAAAACGTTTTTTCAGTAGCTGGTCAAGCGAGATTAGCCCCGCGCCCCAAACCACATTGATAAGAATCATTAATCCCCATAATTTGTGATCATAGAAACCGCCATCCCAAAGTACGGGATATGAAATAACAGCCATTATATTGAAAACAAATAAAACAGCAGCCATGGGTCTTGTCAATAATCCGAATAATAGAAATATCGGGATTATCAATTCAGCGGCGGTGCCTAAATATGCCGCCATTTCCCATGGCAGAAAGGGGACTTGGTACTCTTCTTCAAAAAGGTATAAGGTGCTATCCCAAGTGGTTATTTTCAAATAACCGGATTTAAAAAAGACACTCGCCACCCAAAAACGTGTAAATAACAGCAGAATAGGTATGAAGTAGCAGTGCATTTTTTGCACTGCTTGCTGATAAAGTTCGAGTAAAGCTTTCATAAATCTTCCTTAATAGTAAATCCGTTGAGTAGATCTTTTTCCATTAATGCAGGTAAAAACTGATGTAAATCATAAGGTTCTACTTGTCCTAAACATTGATGGTTGGAAATTTGTTGAACCAGTAAAAACTCCTCTCTGCTTAAGGTGATAAGTTCAATACTGAAATCGGCTTGTTTTTTTAAAGCCATATAACAAGGCGTGTTTAAGTCTGTTTCCTGTACTTTGTTGTCAATAATCATCTGATACAAATATTGGATATTTTGCTCACTTGCAAAGAGATTAATTTGTGATGGAACTTGAAATGTCATTATTGCAAATTGTTCAGCTTGTACAGTTGCAAGCTTTTTAATATCTAGTCTCTGGGTTTGCAGTTGCGCATTGCTTGTTTGTTCTAATAACCATTCAAAACGAGCCATTTCAGCAATATATGGCAAACTCTTTAGCTGTTTTAGGTTTTGTAAAAAATCACTAAAACCATTACCGTAGCTGATTATGTTATTTTCCTGTGGTGGTTGTTGTAAAATGAACTGCCGGGCTACGACATTAAAAAACTCTTCCCCCACTAGAGATAAGGTATGCTGATAAGTAACTGCAAGCGCTTCTGTTACTCCCATTACAAAACTATTGCGGTAAACTTGTAGTAACTCATTGCTCGAGAATGCATCTTTTTCTTGAATTTCAGACTCAATCAAATCGTTTTTATATAACAGTGCTTCACTAAATTGCTGCTGCAGTTTATTAAGTTTCATCAATACTGCCTCCATCAATATATTGCCTGATTCTTTTGGCTTTGTTGTGCTCCTCAATTAATGTTTCAAGTGGTGGGATATCTAAGTCCCACTCTATTAGTGTGATTGCATCTGTTTTTGTAGATTTTATATATTGACTATAAATATCCCAAACATCAGTGCTAACAAAGGTGCTGTGGGTATCAATTAAAATCGAATCATTATTAATAAGCTTTTTAGTAAAACCCGCTAAATGAATCTCTTGTACTGCTTGGTCATTTATAACATCAAGATATTTTTCAACTGAAAATTGATGATTAGTCGCACTGACATAAATATTATTAAGATCGAGTAACAATCCACAACCTGTTTGTCTGGCTATTTCATTAATAAATTCAGGTTCGCTCATTTCACTGTTTTTATACTCTAGATAGGAAGAGGGGTTTTCGATAAGTATCTGCCTTTGTAAATGATCTTGAACTTGATTGACATTGTTTACAAAACAGGACATTGCATCTTTGGTGTAGGGAATCGGTAACAGGTCGTTAAAGAAATTGCCCTGCAGTGAGCACCAACTTAAATGATCAGAAACCAGTGCAGGTTGAAAGCGATCAACTAACTGCTTTAGGTTATTTAAGTGGCTTTTGCTGATCGGATCACTACTGCCAAGTGATAAGCCAATGCCGTGAAAGCTCATTGGGTAAAATTCAGCAATTTGTTGAAGATAAAAATGATTTTGACTGTGTGGGTTAAAATAGTTTTCGCTGTGTATTTCTAAAAAGCCAACTTCAGGTAAAGAAGATAAAACATCTTGATAGTGGGGCGAACGTAATCCTATTCCAACTGTACCCTTATTCATTTTTTTCACAAAAACACACCTTTTTAATTAAACCTGGAATTAGGGAGTAAACTCCCTAATTACATAAAAAATTCTAAGACGCTTTGGGTGCTTTGGGCGTTAAACTACCCCCTGCTAATTTTTCACATAAACCTTTCGGTACAGCAAGAAAGGCATCACCCTGGTTATCAACTTTTGAAGTACCAGCACATGAGCTTGTTTTTGTTGCGCAGTCATTTTGCCCTGCAGCTGCAACGCCATAACATTTCTCTTTACTTGCAGCCATTGCTGGTGTTGAAACAAGCGCGCTACCCACGGCAATAAGTGTTGAAACAGTTGCAGCTAAAGCAAGATTTGATTTTTTCATAATAGATGTCCTGTATATAATAAAATTAAGCAAGCACGGTTTGTGCGTTTAGTTGTTGTATTCAATAATATAAACCGAGGAATCAGCAAAAAAATTTCAAATTTTTTAACTTTTTTTTAACTTTTTACCAACAAAATAATATAGTTGTTTATTTTCAATGTGTTAGTGCCAGGTGTTGTTTGTTATTTTTGGGGCTAAAAAGGAAAGATTCTTAGGGTATGGTAACTAAATTAATTTATTTCTCTAAAAACAAAATAAAAGTTAGTTATGGGCTTTACCTTTACCTTTACCTTTATCTCAAGATGCAAATAATCGAAATACCTAAAGCTAGATCTTGTTCAAAAATAAAACAAAATATTTTACTTTTATGCTTCCCCTATAGCAGTACATTATATTATTTATTGATTGAACTGACGGTAAATAATATATTAGAGGTTACTAATGAATGTGCTGATGCTGTTACTGCACTGTATCTATTTGAACAATATAAAGCAGCGTTAGCATGGAATATAAGATGTTTAAGTATACGGATGAATTCAGTGCTAACTTAGGCGCTGTTTAATAACAATGGGCACTTTATAGAATCATTCGCTTTGTTATCCTGTATTGCTCTACGCCCATGCTGTCGTCGTAAAAAAAACAGTGATCTCTTTGCAGTTGTTTTATTGCAGATACTATACTTGTTTAGATATTTACATTAATGGATTTATCAAATATGAAACAGCTTCCTCACTACATACTACTTATTGTTTCCCTTGTTTTTAATTTATCTTTTTCTAATCAATTATTGGCAGCGCCCAAAATAATCTTTTGGAATGGTCATCAACATGCTGATTATATCGTTAAGCTGGTTGATGAATTTCAAAAGTTACACGGTATTGAGGTAGAGCTGCATCAATTTCTTTCCCCGCAACTGAGGGACGAGGTGTTAACGCAAGCCAGAACCAATCAGTTACCAGACTTACTCTATATTCCCGGTGATTTTGTCGGGCTTTATCAAGAGATTAATCTTACACCCGTGCCCGCTGGCTGGATGTCTGACGAGCTTGATCTTAGGGTGAGAGATGCGGGGAAAGTTGATGGTAACTATTATGGTGTTCCGTTATTTCAGGGAAATCATCTTATGTTGCTTTACAATCGTACACTGGTAAAAAAACCGATCGCGACTTGGGAAGAATTAAAATCTCAGATGAAAGAATTTCCGGCTGATATGCAATATCCGATCACCTGGAATTATAGGGAGATGTATTGGTTGATTCCATTTATGTCGGCATTTGAATCTTGGCCATTAGATGGTGACAAGATCACGCTTGATACGCCGCAAATGGAGCAAGCATTAACTTTCTATAAAACTTTAGCTGATGATCGGCTGGTGGATACTGAGTGTGATCATGACTGCAGTGTCGCTCGTTTTAAAGCCGGAAAGTCGGCTTATATGATAAATGGTGATTGGGTTATTCGGGATCTGGAAAAGGAGATGGGGGATAAACTTGGAATAGCAATGTTACCTATGATAGCGGCTAAACCTATGATCCCTATGTTTAGTGGTTATGTTTTAGCGTATCCAAATTTATCTGAAAATAGCATTAAATTTGAGATGCTTAAGAAATTTACTCAATTTTCTCAGAGCAAACTGGCCCAAGAGATAATACAGAATCAAGGCGGATTGATCTCCGTTAATAATGAAGTTTTGGCACAAGATACAACAGAAAAAAGTGAAAATAATAAAGCTGTGATAAAACAGATGCGTTCAACTCAGAATATGCCGACAAGTCCTAATATGACTATCGCATGGTCTGCAATGGCCAAAGGTTTTTCCCGTTTTATGGATCACAATTACAGTGTTAAAAAAACAGTTCAGCTGATGCAGCGAGTGGCAGAACGGGAACTGAAACGTCGCAAAAGGGTGTCTAATACCACCGACAAATAAATATCTATCTACAAGCTAACTGATATCGATACTGGGGGATTGCTTTGCGTTTACGAACCTTAAGTTTTATTTTATTAACAACCATTGCACTGATTCCAAGTTTGATACTTTCGGGGGTTATTTACCAAAAAGTCTATCAGCAGGTTGAAATGGGCATTGAGCAGAAATTAGGGCGAGTTGCGAAGCAGATTAATAGCGATGTATTACATCAGGTTGAATTATTAGCAACGGGCCTTAATCTTTTATCTGAGCAGAAACTGATGCGCTTAGGTATTGATAATTTACTCTACTCAGGACAAGTATTGAGCGCATTAAACCATTTTGGTAAGAGCAACCCATTAATTGAATCGCTCTATCTGATCTCCGAAGATGGTTTTGTGGTGGAATCTTATGCTGGCAATATTTTGGCTTTAGAAGAGTCTAATCTTATTAAACTTGAGTATGATAGCAAATCAGTAAGCTACTCTAGTAAACCTGCAATGCAGCAGTTTATGGTCAGCCCTTGGGTCGAACATTTTGAAAACCCCAATTTACTTGAAAAAGAAAATGAATCTCACGGTATCGCATTTATTGTTCCTGTGTCTTCTGCCATAAAGTTAAACTCCATTGAGGTACACGGTTATTTGCTTGCAATTATGCCTGTCTCCAAAATAGTAGAGTTAGCCGATCAAGTAAAAACAGCTCAGGAGAAGGTTAATTTTTCTTTACAAGGAAATGTTATTGATGGCGAAGCCATTAGTGACGATGAGCCGTCCGTTATTAAAAGCAGCCGAATTGCTTTTAGCAGTGCTAAATTTAGAAATATATTATGGTTAGATCTGAATGTCGCACAATCTAATCAAGCGATGGCAGCAAGTATTCACCATGTTATGTCACCAGTACTGACTGCTGGAGCTGTTATTTTGCTGGCTTTGATTTTGATTGCGATTGTTATAGCGCATTTTTTCTCTCGGGGATTTAACCAGTTAAATACACTTATTCATGGATTTGAGCTTGGCAAAACAGTTCTTCCCAAACCATTTTTTATTTTTGAATTAAAGGATGTAAATGGCAAAATACTTTTTTCCAGACCATTTTTTATCGTGGAATTTAAGGATGTAAATAATCTGTTATGCCGTCTGCAAAAAACCATAAATCAGCAGATGCGTATCTTGGAGGATAAAAATAGTGAGTTGGTCAAAGTAAATTTGTTGCGGGAAAAATATTTGACCGAAGTTCGAGAATTAAACTCAGGGCTTGAGCAACAGGTGGAGTTACGCACAAGTGAGTTAGAGAAAACCCTGAGTAAAGTGGAGCACAGCCATTTTGTATTTGAACAATTAATTCAGTTCCGACGACTGCTGGAGTCTTGTCGCGGTAACAGAGCTGTTGCTAAAACGATATTTGAAAGTATTGACACCTGCTTACCAGATGTGTCGATTGCATTGTTTCTTCCTGAGCAACTTAAACACCGAAGCATATCCAGCTGTCAGAATATGAACGATTTAGACTTTGCTGCTATTAACGAGCAACTTTCTTGTTGTGATAATAAGCAAGTAGGGGCTAAGCAGATAAGCGTTGCTGACACAGCGTTGCATGTTACTAGCTTTAGTGTTGGTACTGACCAGTATGGTTGGTTGATTATAAACAACCAAGGCTTTCAATCTGAAAAAAACAGCTGGTTAACGCTGTTTCTAACCGAGATTAGCAGTTATTTAGTGATGCGCTCATTAAATGAAAATTTAGATATGCTAGCGAGCACCGATTCATTAACCGGTTTAAAAAACCGTCAAGCATTTGATCAGTTATTGTCTAAGCTGGAAATACAAGCCGATTCAGAAGTTGGTTTGTATGTTATTGATGTTAATGGTTTAAAAGAGGTCAATGATAAACAAGGTCACGAACAAGGTGATGCTTTAATTAAAGAGGCTGCGAAATTACTGAATAAATGTACGCAAGATATTAGCAAACAGGTTTTCCGTATCGGCGGAGATGAATTTGCAATTATACTTAGCGAAGATAAGCTGAATCATGTAGATAAACTGACAGGTAATTTAGTTCAACAGCAGCTTATTGCTCGTGGCAACAAGTCGACTGTAAACTTCGCATTTGGTTATGCATCAACTGCTGAATGCTCCTTTGCAATGCTTTATAAAGCTGCCGATAGTAAAATGTATATCAACAAAGCAAATTATTACCGAAGAAGAAAGGGGGATCGGAGAAGCTCTAGTTAATAGCACTGTATCGCTATTTGGATATGTACACAAATTGGTTTATCAGTTTGCTTTGAGCTGATAACTCTGTAGCCATCGCAAGTTGATTAATTAAGTTGTTAGTCTGAGATGTGCAGCTCTGCATCGTTTCCGTTCTAAGCGAGAGGTTATTCATGCATCTTGATGTGGCTTGGGTATAGCCTTATTTCATTAGGGAAAATTTCACCATCCACAAAAAAGGCGCTTAAAAGCGCCTTTTTCTATTAAGTTATTAGTTGATTATAGATTTTGTAAAATCGCATCAACTGATGCTTTAGCATCACCTAATAACATTTCAGAGTTCTCTTTAAAGAACAGTGGGTTTTGAACACCTGCGTAACCTGCACCCATTGAACGTTTAAAGACAACAACTTTTTCTGCTTCCCAAACACTCAGCACCGGCATGCCTGAAATTGGCGTGCCCGGCTCGTTAGCTGCCGGGTTAACCGTATCATTTGCGCCAATAACTAAAACAACATCAGTATCACTAAGATCATCGTTGATCTCATCCATCTCTAATACGATATCGTAAGGCACTTTAGCTTCTGCTAACAGTACGTTCATATGACCCGGAAGTCGTCCGGCAACAGGGTGGATACCGAAACGTACATTTTTACCTTTAGCGCGCAGACGCTTAGTAAGTTCTGCAACAGGGTATTGAGCCTGTGCTACAGCCATACCGTAACCTGGAACAATAACTACATTTTTAGCAGTGGCTAATGAATCTGCAACTTCTTGAGCGCTGGTTTCAAAGTGTGTGCCGTAGTCCTGATCGTCATTTTGTGCTGTAGCTTCATTACCAAAGCCACCTAAAATAACACTGATAAATGAGCGGTTCATCGCTTTACACATAATGTAAGAGAGGATAGCACCGCTTGAACCTACCAATGCACCGATAATGATTAATAGATCATTTGATAACATGAAACCTGTTGCAGCTGCCGCCCAACCTGAGTAAGAGTTAAGCATTGAAACAACAACTGGCATATCTGCACCACCAATTGAAGCCACTAAATGCCAACCAAATGCTAATGCAATAATGGTCATAAGTATCAGTGCCGTTAAGCCCCAACCACCGCTAATAAAACCAACCAGCAGCAGCACTGATGAAGTGATAGCTGCAATGTTTATCCAGTTTTTACCCGGCAGAGAAAGGGCTGCACTGTTAACGCGACCACTTAATTTCCCAAAAGCAACAATAGAGCCTGTAAAAGTAACTGCACCGATAAAGATACCTAAGAACACTTCTACGTTATGAATCGTTTTGGCCGCACCCAATAAAATATCATGGTCAAGGTAAGAGTTAAAGCCGATAACTGTTGCCGCTAAACCAACAAAACTATGTAAGATAGCAATAAGTTCCGGCATTGATGTCATTTCAACTGTCGTGGCTAAACGAATACCGATAGCTGCACCAATAACCATTAAAACAGCAACTAAAGTGTAACTCCAAGCTCCAGCATCCCCTGCATTTACCATTGCGCCAATCGTTGCAATAATCGCAATGGTCATGCCGATAATACCGAAAACGTTACCCTGTTTTGCTGTTTCTTGACTGCTTAAGCCACTTAAGCTGGCAATAAATAAAAGTGCTGCGATGATATATGCAGCTGTGATTAATCCTTCTGACATGATTATTTATCCTTTTGGAACATTTTCAACATACGGTGTGTCACGGTAAATCCGCCGACAATATTGATGGTTGCGATAAGAATGGCAAGTAGAGCGAATGTATTAACATACCAGTAGTCACTGCCAACTTGTAATAATGCACCAACAATAATGATACTGCTGATTGCGTTAGTAACACTCATAAGCGGAGTGTGCAGTGAATGAGCAACATTCCAAACTACGCCGTAACCAACGATACATGCCAGCATAAATACCGTGAAATGCGCTAGGAAGTCAGTTGGTGCAACACTTGCTAACCAGCCAAACAGGCCGGCAGCTACAATGGCAGCAACAGGTTTAATCCATTTATTCGGAGCTTTCTCTTCAACAACGACAGCTGCTTTTTCTTCTGCTGGTTTAGCTGCAGGTTGTGCACTGACATTAATTGCTGGTGGTGGCCAAGAGATTTCACCCTCTTTAACAACCGTTGCACCGCGGATAACTTCATCTTCAAAATCAATATCGATTTGACCGTCTTTGTTTTTACAAAGCAGCTTCATTAAGTTAACAAGGTTGGTTGAGTAAAGTTGGCTTGATTGTGTTGGTAAACGGCTTGGCAGGTCGGTATAACCAATGATTTTTACACCATTCTCAGTATGGAAAATTTCATCTTTAACCGTTAATGCCGCGTTACCGCCAGCCGCTGCTGCTAAATCAACAATCACGCTGCCAGATTTCATTGATGCAATCATTGCTTCAGAAATGATTTTAGGAGCTGGTTTACCTGGGATAAGAGCAGTGGTGATAATGATATCAACATCTTTTGCCTGCTCTGCCATCATTTCAGCTTGCGCCGCTTGATAACCTTCACTCATGGTTTTAGCGTAACCGTCTGTACTTACTGCAGTGTCCTCGACGTAATTAACCTCAAGAAATTCTGCACCCATACTTTCGATCTGTTCTTTTACTTCAGGACGAGTATCAAATGCACGAACAATGGCACCTAAACTACCAGCCGCACCAAGAGCGGAAAGACCAGCAACACCTGCGCCGATAATCAGTACTTTTGCTGGCGGCACTTTACCTGCAGCTGTGATTTGCCCGGTAAAGAAACGCCCAAATTGATTTGCAGCTTCGATAACAGCACGGTAACCGGCGATATTTGCCATTGAACTTAATGCATCAAGTGCTTGTGCACGAGAAGTACGCGGCACAGAGTCCATTGCGATAACGCTGATTTTTTTAGCGGTTAGCTTTTCCAGTAATTCTGGATTTTGCGCTGGCCAAATGAAACTTACTAAGGTTGCCCCTTCTTTCATCTGTCCAATTTCATTATCAGTAGGCGCATTAACTTTAAAGATAATATCTGACTGCCATACAAGTTCATTGTCAGTGCCAATTTCGGCACCTGAATCCTGGTAAGCTTGATCAGAAAAGCTAGCTGCCGTTCCTGCGTTTGTTTCTACAAGAAAAGTGAAACCTTGTTTAATCAGTAACTCAACTGTTTTAGGAGTTGCTGCTACGCGGTTTTCATTTTCTTGGATCTCTCTAGGTATACCTATTTGCATAGTAAGTCCGTGATCGCTTGTTATTATGATTGGTGGTATTACGTACAATAAAAGGGAAAATTGTTCAGGCTTATTTTCGTCTTTTATTTATAGCAATTACATAAAAACAGATACACATTTTAGTGTATTCATTTTTAAGCAAATTATTTTATTTGTTCTTTTCTTACAACAAAAAATTCAAGGCTAAATATTAGTGAATAAATATGCTTTCGGCTACTGTTTTAAGCGTATAAATTAGCATTTTTACAATGTTCGCGTTACTTGATATAGCAAATAGCTATATCAAACGTTAAATTGTTAATGAAATGTAAATAAATGGCGGTTTTCTTATTGATTTTTAACGTTAGAATAAGCTGAGTTAAATCTTAGAAAATATGTCGGACAGTAAAATGTAATTAGCTATCCAACTTTGTCGTAACAGTTATTTTCTATAAAATATCGGTAAAAGGAGGCGGACAGTTAAAGGTGATCCTTTCTTCGCTTGTCGGGTGAGTTAGGGTGATGCTTGCTGCATGCAAAGCAAGACGTTGTGGTGAAAGTTGTCTACCAAAAACAGTTGCATAAAATTCATCGCCAACAATCGGGTGACCAAGTGCCTGCATATGAACGCGTAATTGGTGAGTGCGGCCAGTTAATGGTTTTAAACATACTACAGTTGTTTGTTTTTCACGTTTTACAACGCGCCACTGCGTTTGTGAGCTTTTTCCCTGTTCAAAGTCGACAATCTGACGCGGTCTGTTTTCCCAATCACAGCGAATAGGTAAGTCGACTAATCCACTCTCTTTTTCGATAATACCTTCAACACGTGCGTAATAGGTTTTATCAATCACTTTTTGTTGGAACTGACGTCCCATGTGACTCTGCGCGGATTTACGTAAAGCTAAAATGATAATTCCAGAGGTTGCTAAATCTAAGCGATGAACAACACATGCATTGGGCCAGACTCGTAAGATGCGCAGTGCCAAACTATCCCAATGTTTTTTTTCACGACCCGGTACACTCAATAAACCTGCCGGTTTATTTAATACAACAATATCTTCATCTTGATAAAGAATATCTAAGTAGGGCGTTTGTGGTGGGTGGTAAACAAAATTTGGCATATTGACTCTATTGAATAAATAAAGAGGAGCTAACTCCTCTTTATACAGTTAATGTAATCGTTAAAATATTACGATTGTGTGGAAACAATAAAACGAATCCCGTCTAACTTCAATTGAGTTTGATCTAATATCTGCTCAAAATTCGTTTGTTGATCGCGAATATATTGAATTTCATCTTCACGGATATTTGGGTTTACCGCTTGTAATGCCTGCAGTCGATCGCGCTCCTGCTGCAATGTCTGTTGCATATCCTGTTTTGCATCAAGCAGAATCTCTGTCATTAATGATTGTGCCGTTGGCAGTGAATCTTTAATTAACTGATGAATTAATGGTTGTGATGCATTGGCAATTTTACGGCTAATATGACGGTTAATCGGCGTTAATTGACGATCAAAACTATCAAAAGTCACACTTTGTCCTAAATCTTTGCCATTTTTATCAAGTAACAAACGAATCGGAGTTGTCGGTAAAAAGCGACTTAATTGTGCATTATCGGTATTAAGTGCTTCAACTACGTAGATTAGCTCTAAGAAAGTAGAAGCTGCTGGCAGAGAGTTGTTTTTAAGAATAGCAATGGATGTTGTGCCAGTATCTGAGCTTAAAATCATCTCTATACCACCTGTGATCATCGGATGCTCCCAGCTTAGGTATTGCACATCATCACGGCTTAATGCGGTTTGACGATTGAAAGTAACGGTTGCGCCATCTTCACTTAAACCTGGGAAATCAGAGGTTAGCATATGATCGGTTGGGCGAAGTACTAAACAATGCTCGCTTTGATCTTCCTGTTGCACACCCACAACATCAAACAGCTGCAGAGCAAATTGGGTAAAGTCGGGTTTTTGATCCGCTTCAGTTAGATCATCAAGTAATTCACTTGGATGTAAAATACCGCTTGAGTTTATTTCAAGCAGTTTGTCACGTCCTTGTTCCAGCTGCTTTTTAAGCGTCTCATTAAAACTACGAGTTGTTTGAATTAATTTATCAAACTCACCATTATCGTTATTACCCGTCGCTAACAGTTGAATTAAATCATCTTTGATTGATTCGTAAACCGTATGACCCGTTGGCGTTGTCTGGGTAAAGGCTGACAAACCTTGTTCATACCAATGTTGCAGGAACTCCTGAGAAGTTTCCTTTAAATACGGCGTGTAAATTTGAATATCGCAACGTTGGCCAATTCGATCTAGACGACCAATACGTTGTTCAAGTAAATCTGGATTGATTGGAAGATCAAATAACACAAGATGATGTGCGAATTGGAAATTACGCCCTTCAGAGCCAATCTCAGAACAGACCATTACCTGCGCACCATCCTCGACTTGTGCAAAGTAGGCAGCCGCTTTATCTCGTTCAATCAGTGATAAACCTTCATGGAAAACGGCGACTTTAATTGCTTCTCGTGTGCGTAGCGCTTCTTCAATCGCTAATGCTGTTTCCGCTTGCGCGGCAATAATTAAGATCTTTTCGCCTTTTAACTGCTGAGTGAGATCAATCAACCAGCTGATGCGCGGATCAAATAGACACCATGAATTACTCGTTGTACCTTCAAATGCTTGATAAATCTGTTCTGGATAAAGAGCAGTAAACGCTTGTTGTTCTACTGTGCCGGAAGGCAACATTTTAGATACTTTAATTGCTGTTTTATATTGCTCAGGTAAAGGCAGGGCAATTGATTTTAAGCAGCGTTTTGGAAAACCTTGAATGGCAGAACGTGTATTACGAAATAATAAACGACCTGTACCGTGGCGATCTAATAGGTTACTAATTAATTCATGTTGGGCTTGTAGGCGTTCACTGTTTTCAAGAGAAAGATCATCAATAACATTAAGTAACGGTTGGATATCCCGCTCGCTAAGGAGTTCAGTAATACTATTTTTAGCGTCATCTGTTAATTGCTGGTTATCAAGTAACTGATTAACTGCATTTACAACTGGCTTGTAGCCTGTTTCTTCATTAACAAATGTTTGATAATCAAAGAAACGACTTGGATCAAGTAAACGTAAACGAGCAAAATGACTTTCATGCCCTAACTGCTCGGGTGTTGCGGTTAATAATAAAACCCCTGGAATGTCATTCGCTAATGCTTCAACAACTTGGTATTCGCGACTTGGCTTCTCTTTATCCCAAATAAGATGATGCGCTTCATCAACAATTAACAGATCCCAATCAGCTTCTAAAGCATGCTCAAAATGTTTTTTCTTACGTAATAGGTTAATGCTGCATAAAACTAATTGTTCAGTTTCAAAAGGGTTGATTTCATCAAGGTATGCTTCGTTACAGCGAGAGTCATCAAAAATACTGAAATGCAGGTTAAAACGACGGACCATTTCAACTAACCATTGGTGCTGTAAGTTTTCCGGTAATACAATTAATACACGTTTTGCACGACCTGTTATCAGCTGCTGGTGGATAATTAAACCCGCTTCAATA
Organism: Psychromonas sp.; assembly: GCF_983033635.1. Classification (NCBI taxonomy): domain Bacteria; kingdom Pseudomonadati; phylum Pseudomonadota; class Gammaproteobacteria; order Alteromonadales; family Psychromonadaceae; genus Psychromonas; species Psychromonas sp. Next base: position 17,202 of record NZ_CEZLMY010000069.1, read on the forward strand.
GTTTTACCAAGACCCACTTCATCCGCTAATAAAATACGGGGTGCATGGCGTTTGCCAACTTCTTCTGCAATGTAAAATTGGTGCGGGATAAGATCAACACGTGCTCCTAATAAACCACGTAAATTAGATTTTTGTTGCTGATGTTGATGAGTTAACGCTTTATAACGTAATACAAAACGTTCGAATTTATCAATTTGACCCGCAAAGAGTTTATCTTGCGGTTTATTAAATTTAATAAAGTTATTTAAAAAGGTTTCTTTTAACTGGCAAGGCTCACCTGTATCTACGCGCGTACCGACATAAGTAATTAAATTATCGGCCTCATTCACTTCACTCACCAATAACTTCCATTCATCATGGCTAAGGATTTCATCACCAATATTAAAACGAACACGGGTAATAGGTGCTTCTTCGATAGAATAAAGGCGTTGTTCACCGGAAGCTGCAAACAATAAGGTCAACATACGGCCCTCAATAGCCACGATAGTGCCTAACCCTAATTCTGATTCTGCATCACTGATCCAACGTTGGCCCAAAGAAAATGTCATAAAATACCACTCAAAATAAAACTGAAAACAAGAAAGGGCGCTATGTTACCTAAATCACATTGCAAGGTACTAGTCATAAATCTATAAAATTTGTCTTTATATCCAAACAAGTTAGAAATGCATTATTGCTAATTAACAAATGGCATGGATATGAATATAACTAGCATATAAATGAAGGAAAATAGACTTTGTTTATTAAATAGGCAAACGGAAGTTAAATGTAAA
>NZ_CEZLMY010000070.1:0-8024 GCF_983033635.1 Psychromonas sp.
TATTTATGATCTGCAAGAAAAGGCCAATCAGGACAGTAAAAATCTAACAACGGATGAAAAATTACGCTTAGAAATTATGCAGCGTGTTAATGCGTTAGGAATTGGCGCACAAGGTTTAGGCGGTTTAACCACCGTCTTGGATATTAAAATTAAAAGTTGCCCGACACATGCCGCTTCTAAGCCTGTGGTAATGATCCCCAATTGTGCAGCAACAAGGCATACACACTTCACCCTTGATGGTAGTGGCGAAGCTGATTTTAATCCGCCTAAATTAAGTGACTGGCCGCAAATTACTCGCGAGGTGGGCGATAATGTGCATCGAGTTAATGTTAATGAGCTTAGCAAAACAGATATTTCATCATGGAAAAGTGGTGATACATTATTGCTTTCGGGTAAAATTTTAACAGGACGAGATGCCGCGCATAAACGCATTTATGAATTAATTACCTCCGGTGAAGGTTTACCAGAAGGAGTCGACTTTAAAGGTAAATTTATTTATTACGTCGGACCTGTTGATGCAGTTGGAGATGAAGTGGTGGGACCTGCTGGCCCGACAACAGCAACACGCATGGATAAATTTACCGATTTCATGCTTGAAGAAACCGGGTTGTTAGGCATGATCGGTAAATCAGAACGTGGTCAGAAAACGGTGGATTCTATCGCTAAACACAATTCCGTCTATCTAATGGCGGTGGGTGGCGCTGCTTATTTAGTTGCAAAAGCAATTAAAAAGGCGCGTGTTGTTGCTTTTGCCGATCTTGGTATGGAAGCAATTTATGAATTTGATGTTGAAGATATGCCAGTTACTGTTGCTGTTGATAGTGATGGAAATAATGTGCATTCTCAAGGACCTGCAATCTGGAAAGTGAAAATAGCTGAATTTGACAGCAAATTATCTCAATAAATGCATTTTTTATTGATTGAGAAAGTAGTAATGGTATAACAGTATATAGAAATACTAAATGTTACTGATGGTTATAAGGAATAATTATGTTTGAACAAGTAAGTATGGCGGCTGCTGATCCAATTTTAGGATTAACTGATGCATTTAAAAAAGACCAACGAGTTGAAAAAATTAACTTGGGTGTTGGTATCTACAAAAATGAAAGTGGTTTAACACCAATTTTAGCGACTGTTAAAGAAGCTGAAAAACGTCTACTTGCACAAGAAACTACAAAAAGTTATTTAACTATTGAAGGTATTGCTGAATATGGGGTTGCGGTACAAAAACTCCTGTTCGGTAAAGATTCTGAAATTATCGAATCAAATCGTGCTCGTACGGCACAAGTACCTGGTGGTACTGGTGCACTACGTACCGGTGCTGATTTTGCAGTAAAAAAACTGGGCATTAAAAAAATATGGGTAAGCAATCCAACATGGGCAAACCATGGTAATGTTTTTAAAACAGCAGGTTTAGACGTTGTTAGTTATGATTATTACAATGCTCAAAGTAAAGATTTAGACTTTGATGCGATGCTTGAGTCACTGCAGGCAGTTGAAGCGGGTGAACTTGTGCTTTTCCATGGCTGTTGTCATAACCCAACGGGTATCGATCCGACGAATGAACAATGGGAAGTGCTGGCAAAATTAATCGCAGAACTTGGTGCAATTCCATTTTTTGATTTTGCATACCAGGGTTTTGCAAAAGGTGTTGAACAGGACGCCCAAGGTTTACGTATTTTTGCTAAATATAATAAAGAGTTATTAGTTGCGAATTCGTTTTCTAAAAACTTTGGTTTATACAATGAACGTGTTGGCGGCATTACATTAGTTGCTGAAGATAGTGAAATTGCAGAGTCTGCATTTAGCCAGATTAAAGCGGGTATTCGTTCAAACTATTCAAATCCACCTGCACATGGCGCTGCAGTAGTAACAACAATCCTTAATGATGCAGAGCTTTATAAGCAATGGGATCAAGAGGTTGCGGATATGCGTGAACGTATACAAGAGATGCGTGAGCTGTTTGTTGCTACATTAAAAGAAAAAGGCGTCAGCGGCGATTACAGTTTTATCAGTCGTCAAAATGGCATGTTCTCTTTCTCTGGTTTATCCGTTGAACAAGTAAACCGACTCAAAGAAGAGTTTGCTGTGTATATTGTTGGTTCCGGGCGTATCTCTGTAGCAGGGATGACCAAAGACAATATGCAGCCACTTTGTGATGCATTATCAAAAGTAATCTAAGTAAAATACTGAATTACTAAGATTGCCGAAAACAAGGTTGTTTAAACAACCTTGTTTTGTTTTTGCTAATACTTAAACCACCTGAAATGTTGAACATTATTTTCAAGTCGTGCAGGTATGATCCTTTTCAGTTTTATAAAAGAGTTTTATGAGTAGTCGAATTAAGCAAAGTTTAGCATTTCTAAATAACCTGAAGAAAATCCCTCTTTCAGCACAATCTGTTGATTGTCTTTTCTCATCTAAATCTTTTAAAGCAGAGCTATTAACACAAATAGCGAATGCCAAACATCGAATCTATTTGGCTGCTTTGTATCTTGAAGCTGATGATGCGGGTAAAGAGATTCTGATGGCACTTTATCAAGCAAAAAAAAACAGACCAAGCTTAGATATCGTTGTCTGTATTGATTATCACCGTGCACAACGCGGTCTGATCGGCGAAAAGAAAGCGACTGCAACGAATGCGACCTGGTATCAAGAGGTTGAAAAAACACAAGGTTTAGGTGTTAAAATAATCGGTATTCCGGTTAAGCGTAAAGAGCTGTTTGGCGTACAACATCTTAAAGGTTTTGTTTTTGATGACCGGGTTTTGTATAGTGGGGCAAGCTTCAATAATATTTATTTACATCACAATGAGCGATATCGTTACGATCGTTACTGGTTAATTAATAATCATGAACTCGCAGATTCAATGGTCAGTTTCTTAAAAAATGAGATCATCAGTAGTGAGGCTGTTGTAGCGTTAAATGCTGAATCAATTCCTAAAATATCGGCTCTTAAGGCTGCACATAAGCAACTAGCAAAAAATTTAAAACAAGCATCCTATAAATACCAAGGTCAAACTTTATCTGATACGTTATCAGTCGCGCCATTAAGCGGTTTAGGGGCGAGAAAAAACAAACTCAATAAATGTATTCGCAAGGTGTTACAAAGTACGCAAAATGAGCTTGTTATTTTTACTCCATATTTTAACCTGCCGGGAGTGCTCGCTAGAGATATTAGCGGACTATTAAAGCGGGGCGTGAATTTAACGATTGTTGTTGGAGATAAAACAGCAAATGACTTTTATATCCCTGAAGATAAACCTTTTAGAACCATAGGTGGTTTGCCTTATCTTTATGAAAGCAATTTAAAACGCTTTGCTAAAAAACATCAGAACGCGTTACAAAGTGGGCAGTTAAAATTACACCTTTGGAAAGATGGCAGTAATAGTTTTCACCTGAAAGGGATATATGCAGATAATCGTTTCGTGATGTTAACCGGACACAATTTAAATCCGCGTGCGTGGCGTCTGGACATTGAAAATGGTTTGTTAATTGATGATCCTAAACAAGCATTGAAAGGTCTGTTAGACCAAGAGCTTTCTACAATACTGCAACATACCCTACAAATCACAGAACCCGGGCAGATTGAGGGAGTCGATGATTACCCAGAACATGTAAAAAAACTATTATTACGGATGCGTCGGATTAAAGCTGATAAACTGGTTAAAGGCCTTATTTAGTGCTGCTATTAGGTTATATGCTTTTGGGCGCAATTGCAGGCCTGATTGCTGGTATATTTGGCTTGGGAGGTGGCATTATTATTGTGCCAACTCTTATTTTTACTTTCAGTTATCTCAACTTTCCCACTGAGGTTTTAACGCATTTAGCCGTTGGTACATCTCTTTCTACTATTTTATTCACCTCCCTTAGTGCCATTTATGTACACCATAGAAAACTCGCTATTGACTGGTCATTAGCATTTAAGCTAAGTGTCGGCATGTTATTAGGCGGTTTAATTGGCGCGTATTTCGCCGAGTTTATGTCGGGTGTGATACTGCAAAGAATATTTGCGCTTTATACCGTATCTGTTGCACTGCAAATGTGGTTTGCATGGTCACCAAAGGCAATTTTAACCCTGCCTAAACAGTTAGGTTGTGCGTTTTTAGGTGGCGGAATAGGTATTGTCTCAGGCTTATTTGGTATCGCAGGCGGCTCATTAGTTGTGCCTGTTTTGACGCTATACCGTATAAAAATAACGCAAGCAATTGCCACATCAGCAGTGACGGGGTTCCCTATTGCCCTGTCTGGTAGTATAGGATACATAATGATGGGCTGGAATAACCCTTCATTGCCAGAGAGCAGCTTTGGTTATGTGTATTGGCCTGCAATGCTAGGCATTATTTCGAGCAGTACAATCTTTGCCAAGTTTGGCGCGATGCTTGCGCATCATTTATCGCCTATAAAACTGAAAAAAATGCTTTCTATTGTGCTTATGCTGGTGGCAATTAAGTTATTTGTCTGATTGTTATACCTAAACTACTTGAAGATACAGATTCAGAGTTTCGCCCGGATGCTAGAACAAGGCGTAACATGATGAGAATGGTTATTCCCTTTTCAAGTGTTACAACGCAGTGCTAGCTTTCGGGCGAATCTCCCGAAGGGCAAGGCGATAAACGATGATCTTCGTTGTTAGAAGGCTTTGATTTAGAATAACTAGATCATCAGCCTTCTGCCTAGAACATCATCATTTATCGTCTTGCTGACTCCTGCATCTCCAAGTAGCTTAGGTATAGATTAAATACCGAGCTGTATGCTGGTTAAATAAGCACTTGAAACTAAAACGGTAAATAGCGGTTGAATTCTTTATTTTGATACGTATAATTCTTTTCATCAAGTCGTTACACAAGGCTTGATAACAGTGACAATGGTAGGCTTCTTGGTTCCTCGCATTGATAACTTATTAACCTGGTCAGAGCCGGAAGGCAGCAGCCATAGTAGGTGATTCAAGTGCCGAGGGTTTGCTGGGGAGTCTGCCACCCACACCTTTCCTCAAATCATTATTAGCTTCCTAAAGGTCTAATTATGACGTTATATAACTCTAATTTTGATACTTCCCTAAAAGCCAAACATTTATCGCCGAAATATTGGGGAACCTGGTCTTTGCTTGGATTATTATTTCTATTCAGTTACTGCCCAATTAAAATACGGGATCGTTTTGCAGCCTGGCTTGCAGATAAAATTTATAGTGCAAAATTTTTAAATAAACGTAAAAAAATCGCGTTTACCAATCTTAGTTTATGCTTTCCTGAGTATTCTCAAAAACAAAAAGATCAATTGATGCGAGAGAATATTCGTGCGCTTGCACAAATTTCCTTGTCGCTTGGTGAACTGGCATTTAGAAAACGTGATTTTTTACTCAAGCGTGTCAATATGATTGGCGAGCAATATCTCCAACAGGCAGAGGCGCAAAATCAAGCAATTATCTTTTTAGGCCCGCATTGTTACGGTCTTGATTATTCAGGCATAGCCGGTCTTAATGCCAGAGGTTACCCTATCTCAAGCATGTTTAAAGATTATAACAATCCCATTTTCGACTGGTTTGTAACAGGTTACCGTACTCGTTTTACTAAGCTCACCGGCAAAGGTGCTTTATATCATCGCAGTGAAGGTTTAAAACCTGTTATAAAAAGCCTGCGCGATAAAACACATTTTTATTATCTTCCCGATGAAGATCATGGTCGAGAGAATAGTCTGTTTGCTGATTTTTATGCGACTCAAAAAGCAACCGTGCCGATGATTGGCCGATTAGCTAAATTGGGTAAGGCTGTAGTGATCCCATTCTTTACTTCATATAATGATCAAACAGCTAAATATGATGTTATCTTTCATGCACCACTTGAAAATTTCCCGACAGGGGATGAATTGAAAGATACAGAGCAGATGAACCGGGCGATTGAGAAGGTAATAGACGTGAACCGCAGCCAATATATGTGGTCGCTTAAGTTACTCAAAACCCGTCCTGAAGTTGGATTGGATATCTACAAATAATATCTTTTAAGATAGCTTACGAATGTGAATCGTAAGCTATCTTGCATCTATACACATTCTACTACTGAGCGTTAATACGCTGACCCGTTACCTCTTTACTGTCATCATTTAACAAATACAGATAAATTGACATAATATCTTCCGGTCTTTTTAGTTTTGCCGTATCTTCAGCCGGATAGGCACTTGCGCGCATCGCAGTTCGTGTTGCTCCCGGGTTTATTGCATTAAAGCGTAAGCTGCTGTTTTCATATTCGTCTGCTAGCACCTGCATCATACCTTCAGTGGCAAATTTTGAGACGCTGTACGCGCCCCAGTAAGCTCGACCTTGATTACCTACTGCTGATGTCGTAAATATTGTTGACGCATGCTCAGCAAGGCTTAAAACAGGGATTAATGATTTGGTTAACAAAAATTGCGCGGTAACATTAGTTTGAATGATTTCATCCCAGGTTTTTTTTTCAATTTGCGTAAAAGGCCCTAATACACCAAGTTGACTTGCATTATGAACAAGACCATCAAGTTTGCCGTATTCACGTTTGATGGTATCAGCTAAATCGATGTAATGTTGCTCTGTTGCCCCGTTTAAATCCAGTGGCAAAATCGAAGCCTGTTGTTTGCCTAGTGCTTCGATTTGATCATAAACAGCTTCAAGCTTTTTTACTGTTTTTCCCAGTAAAATAACCGTCGCGCCAAACTCTGCACATTGTAGTGCCAGAGTTTTACCAATTCCTGCGCCAGCACCTGTAATTAGAATCGTTTTTCCAGATAAACAGTCTGCTTGTGCTTGATATTCCATCATAAATTTTCTCATTTTTACAAATAAGCGTGAATATTAACTTTTTTTCAACAAAAGTCTCAATCTCTTTTGTACCGGGGCGTTCTTTTTGTCATGATATGCCATGTCAATCTTATTACTGAGGAATATAGTTTTGGAATTTTTATCTGAATATGGTCTGTTTTTAGCAAAAGCTATTACATTCATTTTAACAGTGGTCATTACTTTAGTCGTGGTAATTGCCATCGCGAGTAAGCAGAAAAATAAAAAAGGTGAGTTAGATTTAATTGATTTATCTGAGCAGTTAAAAGGTACAAAAAAATCAATCGAAGAACAGTTATTAACTTCCCATCAATTAAAAGTGCGTCATAAAAGCGAAAAAAAGGCACAGAAAGAAAAAGATAAGCAAGCTAAAAAAGCCGCTAAAAATGGTGAAGCAGCAGATGGATTACCACAGTTGTATGTGGTCGATTTTAAAGGCAGCATTGATGCGAAGGAAGTCACTTCATTAAGAGAAGAGGTAACCGCTATTTTAAGTGTTGCCGATGAACATGATGAGGTGTTTGTTCGCCTTGAAAGCGGTGGTGGCATGGTTCATGGTTACGGACTGGCAGCATCGCAACTGCAGCGTATTAAAGATCATAATATCCCGTTAACTATCTCTGTTGATAAAGTGGCTGCCAGTGGCGGTTATATGATGGCGTGTATTGCGGATAAAATCATTTCAGCACCGTTTGCTATTGTGGGATCAATTGGTGTGATTGCGCAAATCCCTAACTTCAATAGATTATTAAAAAAACATGATATTGAATTTGAGCAGTTAACCGCGGGTGAATACAAGCGAACATTAACTATGTTTGGTGAAAATGATCAGGTTGGACGTGATAAGTTTAAGCAGGAGCTGCAGGAAACACATGATCTGTTTAAGCAATTTGTGACCAAACATCGCAGTCAAATTGATATCGACAAAGTAGCAACAGGTGAACATTGGTACGGGTTACAAGCTATTGAGCGTAAATTGGTTGATGAAATTTCTACGAGTGATGATTACTTAGTTTCTCAGTTAGATGAACGCCATATTATTCAAATTAAATATACGCAGCGTAAAAAATTAGCAGATAAATTGGGCCACGCTGCTTCAATAGCAATTGAAAATAGTGTCTTTAAATTGATGCAGCTAAATATCAACCGTTTTTTTTAGTAATTGCTCGATTTTTGGACTAAGAGTAAAGCCAACTGCCACTTAGTTGGCTTTTTTT
>NZ_CEZLMY010000070.1:8034-17917 GCF_983033635.1 Psychromonas sp.
TCACTGGATGAATTATAAAATTTATTTTCCCCTCTCGAACGTGACTATTTAGGTATAGAAGAATTATGAGCAAATCACTTGTTATTGTGGAGTCTCCTGCAAAAGCAAAAACCATCAATAAATATCTAGGCAAGGATTTTATTGTAAAATCAAGTGTCGGACATATCCGCGATCTTCCTACCAGCGGTAGTGCCAAGAAAACAATTGATGCCAAGCCTAAAAAATCTTTGGCGGGTATGACACCGGCAAAAAAAGAGAAAGAAAAAGCGAAACGAACGCAAGAAGCGCTTGTTACTCGTATGGGGGTTGATCCAAATAATAATTGGAAAGCACGTTACGAGATACTGCCCGGCAAAGAAAAAGTGGTTAGTGAACTGCAAAAATTAGCCAAAGATGCTCCTACTATCTATCTCGCAACCGATTTGGATAGAGAGGGGGAAGCGATTGCATGGCACCTCCGTGAAATACTCGGTGGTGATCATTCAAAGTATCAACGTGTGGTGTTTAATGAAATAACAGAAAGTGCAATTCAAGAAGCTTTCCAACATCCGACAGAACTAAATATTGATGGTGTAAATGCCCAGCAAACACGCCGCTTTTTAGATCGAGTTGTTGGTTTTATGGTTTCACCATTGCTTTGGAAAAAAGTTGCCCGTGGATTATCAGCAGGTCGCGTTCAATCTGTAGCTGTGCGTTTATTAGTTGAACGTGAGCGCCTGATTAAAGCGTTTAATCCCGATGAATATTGGGATCTACATGCTGATCTGCAAAGTGTTAAAAAAACTGACTTACGTTTAGAAGTTTTTAAAGAAGATGGTAAATCATTTAAACCAACTACTGAAAAACAAACGCTAAACGCAGTTGAAACTTTAAAATCGGCACAGTACAAATTACTTTCACGTGAAGATAAACCGACTAAGAGTAAAGCCAGCGCTCCATTTATAACCTCAACATTACAACAAGCTGCCAGTACCCGTTTAAGTTTTGGCGTTAAAAAGACCATGATGCTTGCACAACGCCTTTATGAAGCTGGTTATATCACCTATATGCGAACAGACTCTACTAACTTAAGTAAAGAGGCTGTGGCGTCTGCACGTGATTACATAGGAGATGAATTTGGCAAAAATTATCTGCCTGACGAAGCTGTTGTATATAGCAGTAAATCCGGTGCTCAAGAAGCCCATGAAGCGATTCGTCCATCTGATGTGACGCAACTTGCGGCATTGCTGGCTGGTGTGGATCGTGATGCTCAACGTTTGTATGAATTAATCTGGAGACAATTTTTAGCCTGTCAAATGTTACCTGCTCTTTATGATGCATCCACACTAGTTGTCGAAGCTGATAATTACTTGTTACGCGCTAAAGGACGCACCATGCGTTTTGCGGGTTGGACAAAAGCGCAACCCGTTGCTAAAAGCAAAGTGGATGAAGTACAACTGCCCGATCTGGCGATTGGTGAGTCCTTAAATCTTGTTAAACTTGATCCGCAACAACACTTTACTAAACCACCAGCTCGGTTTTCCGAAGCCGCATTAGTTAAAGAGCTTGAAAAGCAAGGTATTGGTCGTCCATCGACCTATGCCAGTATTATTTCTACGATTCAAGACAGGGGCTATGTCAAAGTTGATAAACGTCGTTTTTATGCTGTCAAAATGGGAGAAATTGTCAGTGATCGCCTGAGTGAGAATTTTGTTGATCTGATGAGTTATGACTTTACGGCGCAGATGGAAAGAAATCTTGATGCGATTGCAGAAGGCAAAGCAAATTGGACTGACGAATTAGACCGTTTCTATAAAGATTTAACTAATTTATTAGACAAAGCAGAGTTGCCGGTTGAAGAAGGGGGCATGCGCCTTAATGAACCTGTTGTTATTGAAGAGGTTCGCTGCCCTACTTGTGAACGCGCAATGGGAATCCGTACCGCTTCTACAGGTGTCTTCTTAGGCTGTTCCGGTTATGCACTGCCACCAAAGGAGCGCTGCAAAACAACCATTAACCTTGTTGATGGTGAAGAAGTTATTGATATTTTAAGTACTGAAGACGCAGAAACAGCTGCTTTAATGGCTAAAAAACGTTGTCCTAAATGTGATATGGCAATGGATAGCTATCTAATCGATGAAAGTCGAAAATTGCATGTTTGTGGTAATAACCCGCTTTGTGACGGTCATTTAGTAGAGCATGGCGAATTTAAGATCAAAGGTTATGATGGCCCGCTTGTCGAGTGTGACAAATGTGGCAGTGATATGCAGTTAAAAGACGGTCGTTTTGGTAAATACATGGGCTGTACAAACGAAGAGTGTAAAAACACCCGTAAAATTTTACGCAGCGGCGAAGTTGCGCCACCAAAAGAAGATCCTGTTGATCTGCCGGAATTAGAATGTGAACAGAGTGACGCTCATTTTATCTTAAGAGATGGTGCTTCTGGTCTTTTCTTAGCGGCAAGTACTTTCCCGCGTTCGCGTGAAACGCGTGCACCAAAGGTTGCAGAACTTGTCCGTTTTAGAGATCGTATCTCACCTAAATTTTACTATTTAGCTGATGCGCCACAACAAGATCCAGAGGGAAATTTAGCTGTGGTACGCTACAGTCGTAAAAATAAAGAGCAGTATGTGATGACTGAAATTGATAAAAAAGCGACTGGCTGGACAGCAAAATTTGTCGATGGAAAATGGTTAGAAGAACAAACCAAAAAAAGAGCGGTTAAGAAAACAAAATAGTATTTTGATTCTCTCTTTACAAAAGGTAGCGAAAGCTACCTTTTTTTTTTGCAAAAAAAAACATGTGAAGCAACTCTAAAAAAATGCAGTCGTTTCATCTATTTTTTGAGCTTATTCAAACTTATTCACGTCGAGGACCTTACTATTTCTCAGATAGCCTAATTTTATATCAATTTGAGATAAAAAAGAGCGAATTATGCCCCTGTACTCATTATTGAGTGAATTAGATCGTAAAGTTATCTTGTTCACATACGAAAAAAGAGACAATAAAAAAACTCCATTACCTTTTGGGGTATTAAGTGATGAGTATCGTTCCTATATTTTAACCGAAGGGGAGTATATCCTCTGGGAATTAGAAAAAAGAAAATTAACTGAAGTTGAAATCATTGCCCATTCATGGCTTGTTACGTCCCAAAAAAACTTCTCCTTACTTCTGCAGTTTCAAGAAAATAACCAGTTAAATATAAGCAGTTTATTTAATGATGAAAATTACGATGGCCATTGGCTGTTAGAGCATGGCATTTTAAAAGTACATTTCAATTATCAGGAACATGACTATGATATAAATATCATTGCAAATAATAACTGCTCAATTCATTCAGCTCTGCAGATAGTAGATGATTCAAGAGTTGATATTTTAAAAGTTGTGCCTTTAAGCCATGCTAAATATGGAAAAGCCTTAATTGATTAACAAAGTAAGCAAGGAACAATAATGACTCAACATATTGGATTGTTAACCCGGGACACGGTTGCATTAATTCTTGCCGGCGGCAAAGGAAGCCGTTTAAAACAGTTAACGGAAGATCGCGCAAAACCAGGGTTACCTTTTGGTGGGAAATATAAAATTATAGATTTCACCTTATCGAATTGCATGAATTCCGGGATCCGAAGAGTTGATGTCTTAACTCAATATAAATCATCTGAGTTATTAGCGCATATACAAAAATCGTGGAGTCGAATGCCATGGGAATTAGGGGAATATGTCAATATTGTGCCCGCACAACAACAGATTGGTGATTTATGGTACCGGGGCACAGCAGATGCTGTATATCAGAATTTAAAACAGTTACGCAAACAGGATTGTAAGTATGTGTTGATATTAGGCGGTGATCATATTTATAAAATGGATTACAGCCGTATGTTGCGTCAGCATGCAAAACATAATTCAGATATTTCAATTGCTTCAATTCCAGTCGATAGCAAATCTGCCAGCTCATTTGGTGTTTTAAATATTGATGCAGATATGAAAATTAATCAATTCCAGGAAAAACCCGCACAGCCCGCACACATACCAAATCAGCCTGGTCAATCATTAGTGTCGATGGGCGTATATATTTTCAATTTTGATATCCTGGAAAAACTGCTCGTCGATGATGCCTCTCTGGAGGGATCGCAGCATGATTTTGGTTATAATATTATTCCCAAAGCGATACATGATTACCATGTCACGGCTTATATATTTGATAGCAAAGGTTGCGCTGATGTACAGGCTTATTGGAAAGATGTCGGAACCATAGATCAATATTTTCAGGCAAATTTAGATTTAGTTAAAATTAATCCGGAATTAAATTTATACGACAAACATTGGCCGATCTATTCATTTCAGGAGCAACTGCCCGGTGCTAAATTTATATTTAATGATGATTACTGTCGCGGTCAGGCAATAGACAGTGTTGTTTGCGCTGGCTGTATTATTTCCGGTGCTACAGTTGATAATTCATTACTGTCAACGCGTGTCACCATTGAGAAACATAGTTATATTAGTCATTGTGTTATTTTACCCAATGCAATTATTGGTAAATACTGCAACCTTTTCAATGTATTGGTTGTTGACGATTGTATTATTCCAGACGGATTCAGAATAGGTTACGATTATGAGCTTGATAAAGAGTTTTATGAAATATCAGAAAATGGCGTAAGACTTGTTACTCAAGAGATGATTGATAACTATATTAAGATTCATCACGGCGATTAGTCATTTTTATTTTAATTTCCGGCTCAAATTTTTTTAAACTATCATGTATACTGCACGCTTTGAAATTTTAGGGTAAATATCAATGCGTATTGCACTGGGTATTGAATATGATGGCGCTGCTTATTATGGCTGGCAACGTCAAAAAGAGGTTATCTCGGTACAAGAAGAGCTTGAAAAAGCACTATCTATTATTGCCAACCATCCTGTTACTGTAAATTGTGCTGGTCGTACCGACGCTGGTGTCCATGGTACAGGGCAGGTTGTTCATTTTGAAACAGAAGCCAACCGCAAAGATGTCGCATGGACATTGGGCGTTAATGCCAATCTGCCTGACGATATTGCTGTTCGTTGGGTTAAACATGTCGATCAATCATTTCATGCGCGTTTTAGTGCAACTGCGCGCCGTTATCGCTACATCATCTATAACAGTGAATTCCGTCCCGGGATTTTACGTAGCGGTTTAAGCCATTATCATATGCCACTTGATGTCGAGTTGATGCATCAAGCGGGTCAGTATATTCTAGGTCATCAAGATTTCACTTCATTTCGTGCACTTCACTGCCAAGCAAACAGTCCCAAACGTTGTATTGAATATCTTGATATTACCCGCCGTAATGACTTTATTATTATTGATATTAAAGCGAATGCATTCCTGCACCATATGGTACGTAATATTGCAGGCAGTTTAATTGAAGTTGGACGTGGTAAGCAGCCTGTTGACTGGTTAAAAACATTACTTGGTTATAAGGATCGCGCCAAAGCCGCCGCTACTGCAAAACCTGGTGGTTTGTATCTTGTTGAAGTTGATTACCCGGAAGAGTTTGATCTTCCAAGGCCCGCGTGTGGTCCATTGTTTTTAGATATGTAGTTTCTAGATATGTAGTTTTTAGAAAGTATCCGTTTCAGAATTAAGAGTTTCGATGATTTTATGCAAAAAAATTTAAATGAATGGTTAAGTTACTTAGAACAACTTCACCCGTGCGAGATCGAATTAGGTTTAACAAGAATTTCGAAAGTAGCAAAAGAACTTGATTTAATTCATTTCGATGCAACGGTCATTACAGTCGCCGGCACAAACGGCAAAGGGACAACCTGTGCTTTTCTGGAAGAGATTCTAATACAAGCAGGTTATAAAGTGGGGGTTTATAGTTCCCCGCATATTCAGCGTTATACTGAGCGTTTACGGATAAACCACCTTGAACTTTCTGAAAGTGAACATTGCCAGGCATTTGCAAAAATTGAAGCTGCCCGTAAAGATACCTCTCTTAGTTATTTTGAATATGTAACATTAGGCTGTTTACAACTTTTAAAACAAGCACAATGTGATTTTATTCTCTTAGAAGTGGGCTTAGGTGGCCGTTTAGACGCAACCAATATGGTGGAATCGGATATAAGCGTGGTTACTACTATCGGCATTGATCATATTGATTGGTTGGGTGACGACAGAGATAAAATCGGCTTTGAAAAAGCAGGAGTGTTTCGTGCGCATAAACCAGCCATTTGTGGTGAACTGAATCCTCCGCAATCATTAAAAGATTATGCGGAAAAAATATCAGCAGATATTATTTATGCCAATCAAGATTTTTGTTTTGAAGTTGAAGAAAATAGTTGGTCCTGGACGGGTAAAAAAACCATTACAGGTTTAAGTCATACTTTGATGCCGATGCAAAATGCATCAACTGCGCTGGCGGTTATTGAAGCTTTAAATCTTAATATTGCAGATTCCTTAATTCGCGACTCATTACAGCAGGCTAAGCTTGCAGGGCGGCTGCAAAAAATCGAAACGGATGATCAGTTTGATATCTATCTTGATGTTGCACATAATCCGCAGTCTGCGCAGTATTTAGCGGAACAGATTAAACAACTAAGCGCAGATAAAGATTCAAACTGCAGAGTGTTTGCGATTGTCGGTATGCTGGAAGATAAAGATATAACAGGTACATTTGCACAGATTAACAATCAGCTTGATGATTGTAGCCTTATTAGCTTAGACTGTTACCGTGGCGCATCGAGTGAAACACTGCTTAAACATTACCAGGCGAGTAAAAACAGACAATGCAATGTAAATTGTTTTGGAAATGTCGAGTCAGCTTATAAAAGTGTCATTAACAAGGTAAGCTCATCTGATATAATCGTTGTTTTTGGATCCTTCTATACAGTTTCCGATTTTTTAACTTTTTCACAAGGGTAATACGTGGCTTCTCAGTTCAAAAATAGATTAGTTGGAGTGACAATTTTAGTTGCTTCTATTGTTATCTTTTTGCCTTCAATTATTGACGGTAAAAAAACCGCTTATGAAGATGAGTTTATTGCAACACCGATAAAACCAAAACTACAAGAACATACCTTTGTAAACCAGTCCGATCAGCTTGCAAGTAAAGTTATCATTTCAGAAAGTGAAGAAAATAACATAACAAGCGTAGCGACCGATAAAGATCTACAAAGCGATGTTGCAAATGAACAGTGGGAAATAGAAGAGGTTGCGCAAACTGTCACAATTTCAACGACTAAAGTGGTTAAAGAATCAGCTAAAAAAACTCAGCCTGCCCCCCAAAAAAAACCGGCTAAAGTTGCAGTGCCGCAAAGCGCATGGACAATTCAACTTGGCGCATTTCAAAATGCCAAAAATATTAATATCCTGCTGAAAAAATTACATAAAGCTGGGTTTCAGGCGCATACCGTGCCAACTGAAGTGATTGATGGCGAACTGACGCGTGTATTTGTTGGACCGGATGTATCTAAAAAGAAATTAGAAAAACA
The DNA here is from genome assembly GCF_983033635.1 of Psychromonas sp. NCBI lineage: Bacteria > Pseudomonadati > Pseudomonadota > Gammaproteobacteria > Alteromonadales > Psychromonadaceae > Psychromonas > Psychromonas sp. The sequence goes on from NZ_CEZLMY010000070.1 coordinate 15,487, forward strand.
GCTGTCTCATTTAAAGCGTTTAACGCAACTGCAAGGAAAATTAATACCGTTTAATGCAGTAAACCCGTAGATTATTTTACAGCATTTAATTTTTAACTCTGCTAAGATGCGCTCGTTTGAAGCGCTTAGCGAATATAATATTAAGGACAACAATGAGTTGGTTTGATTTCGCCATTCTTGGCATTATTGCATTTTCATCCCTTATCAGTTTAGTACGAGGGTTCACGAAAGAAGCTATCTCCCTTATCACATGGTTCACCGCCTTTTTTATTGCCAGCAATTTTTATCCAGAAGTCTCCCGATATTTAACACAGCTCGATGATCAATTAATTCGTAATTCGCTCTCTATCGCCATCCTCTTTATTTCTGTCTTATTACTCGGTGCATTAGTTAACTATATTATTAATCGTTTAGTTTCAGTAACGGGGCTGTCCGGCACAGATCGTGTTATTGGTATTCTGTTTGGTGCTATCCGTGGAGTGCTGATTGTTAGCGCTGTACTCTTTTTTATTGATTCATTTACAGGTTTTAATCAAGCTAAATGGTGGACGGAATCGACTTTAATTCCTGAATTTGGAATTATTATTGAATGGTTTTTTGAACATATTGAAAACTCATCGAGTTTTTTGAATAACCTTTCGAAATAAATTTATAAATAAATTATTAGTGAAATTAAGAGTCAGCCATTGACTGTAAGCCGTTGGCTAAACTCCTGATATATAAGCATTATCAACCGGTCCTGCACTTGCAAGTGCTCGATTGAAAAATATATTTTAAAATTAATCATTAACTATCTATAAAATAAAGGCGTTAACTTATGTGTGGAATCGTTGGCATCGTTGGCTCAACTCCCGTTAATCAAAGCATTTATGATGCATTGACCGTATTACAACACCGTGGACAGGATGCGGCTGGTATTGTCACAATCGCAGACGATAATTTTAAACAGCGCAAAGCAAATGGTTTAGTAAAAGATGTATTTGAATCTAAACATATGCAGCGTTTAAAAGGGACTATCGGTATTGGTCATGTGCGTTACCCTACTGCAGGCAGCTCAAGTGCGGCAGAAGCGCAACCGTTTTATGTTAACTCACCTTGGGGACTGGCATTAGCGCATAATGGCAATTTAACTAATGCAACTAGCTTGCGTGAATCCTTAATTAAGTCTCGTCGTCATATCAATACGACTTCTGACTCTGAAGTATTATTAAATATTTTCGCTGCAGAACTTGATAAAGTGCAAGGTAACAAATTATCACCAGACGATATTTTTAATGCTGTTAGTGATGTGCATAAACAAGTAAGTGGCGCTTATGGTGTAGTTTCATTAATGATTGGCCATGGTCTGGTTGCATTCCGTGACCCAAATGGCATCCGTCCTCTTGTATTAGGCTCACGTAAAACAGATGAGGGTGATATGGAATATATCGTTGCTTCTGAAAGTGTTGGTTTAGATACCATCGGCTTTGAAGTGATGCGTGATGTTGAGCCTGGTGAAGCTATTTTCATTACAGAAGATCGTCAACTTTATACTAAACAGTGTGCAGAAAATACGAGCCTGCATCCATGTATCTTTGAATATGTTTACCTGGCGCGTCCCGATTCAACCTTAAGCGGTATTTCAGTATATGAAGCACGTTTAGAAATGGGCCGTAAACTTGGCGCAAAAATTAAACGTGAATGGGCTGATGTCGAAATAGATGCCATTATTCCAATTCCTGAAACTTCAAACGATATCGCATTACAAATCTCAAACGAATTAGATATCCCTTACCGCCAGGGGTTTGTTAAAAACCGTTATATTGGTCGTACGTTTATCATGCCTGGTCAAACACAGCGCCGTAAAGCAGTACGTCGTAAGTTAAACCCAATTACTGCAGAGTTTAAAGATAAAGCTGTATTACTGGTTGATGACTCAATTGTACGTGGTACTACATCAGAGCAAATCGTTGAGATGGTTCGTGATGCGGGTGCTAATAAAGTATATCTGGCTTCTGCTGCTCCTCAAGTTTGTCATCCAAACGTTTACGGTATTGATATGCCGACAGCGTCGGAGTTAATTGCTTATAACCGCAGTGTTGAACAGATCAGCGATTGTATCGGCAGTGACGCACTGATTTTCCAAGACCTTGAAGATTTGAAAGATGCAGTTGGCAAACAAAATCCTAATGTTGATGGTTTTGAATGTTCAGTATTTGACGGTGTTTATGTGACAGGTGATATAGACCAGTCATACTTTGATTATCTGGCAAGTTTACGCTGTGAAGATGCTAAGAAAATACAGGAACAAAAAGAAGAGATTGCAAGTCTAGAGTTATATAACGAATCTTAATATCTGTTGCTGGTTAAGTGATAATAAAAAACACAGCTTATGCTGTGTTTTTTTTTGGAAAGAAATTAATAATTTCTGATTTTTAAAAAGCCGCAGCTT
>NZ_CEZLMY010000071.1:0-17444 GCF_983033635.1 Psychromonas sp.
CAATATTGCCGTTATTTTGACTAACTATTCTCTGTTTTGCCAATTTTTTACTCAAAATAGACAAATTTAACCCATTTATAAACAACAATGATTGGAGCAACCTTAAGTTTGCTCTATTATAGCGGGCTATAATTTTCTTTATTTAAGCTTAGCGCTTTCAGTTTCTAAGCTACCTTTGTGAGTTGTAAATGTTAAAAATTTTTCCTCTATTACTAATTTTATTGCCATTTTCTCTTGTCTGTGCAGATGAAAAAGCAGAAACAGATGAGATTACTGATAATGACACAGTATTAGCCAATGCCGCAAAACCAACCGCCGAGCAGTCCAGAGGCACACCAGGCTCCCGCGATTTTTTCTTTAACCAGTGTTATCGCAATGTTCCTCCGGTTACAAGTGAAACCAATACGCTGCCAAAGAACCAGATACCCGTTAATATTGATGCTCGGACATTATCAGGCTTCCCAGATAAACTTATTTATCAAGGTGATGTAAATCTCACCCAAGGTAATAAATTTTTAGCTGCTGACAAATTAACCTATTTTAAAGAGGAAGAAAGAGTAACAGCGGAAGGTAATGTAAACTTTATCAACGGTGATGTGACTCTCTATTCGGACAGCATTGAAACACAGATAAACAACGACCAGACAACATTGCAACAATCTGACTATCAATTTCATGGCCGTGGCGGACGCGGTAACGCGGAGCGAATTTATGATAATGGATTAGATCTTTATGAGTTTAATTCATCAACTTACAGTGCCTGTCCACCGCAAGATAATACCTGGGCACTTGATTCTACAACCCTTTATCTAGATAAGGAAGCAGACGTAGGCAGTGCCTATAATGCTGTCTTAAAAATAAAAGATGTCCCGGTTTTTTACTTCCCTTATGTAACTTATCCACTGTCAGATAAACGCAAAACGGGTCTTTTATTCCCTAGCTATGAACTATCAGATACCAATGGTCTAACTATCAGTCAGCCTTTGTATATCAATATCGCTGAAAATATGGATGCTACCCTCACAGCAACCTATATGGAAGAGCGTGGTACATTATTGGCAACAGAATATCGTTACCTCTTTGATGTGGGCTCGGGTAAAATTCAGGCTGAATATCTTAGCGACGATAAAATTCGCAATGATGATCGCTATCTTTATCACTGGGATCATAGCCTGTCTTTTGCCAAAAACTGGTCTTTTAATGTTAATTATTCAGCGGTAAGTGATGATTATTATTTCAGTGATATCGACACAGAATATGGAACGCGCAGTGATAACCAGTTATTACAAACAGCAAAACTAGGCTACAGAGAGCAAAACTGGAATAGTGAGTTAGAGGTTCGAGACTTTCAAATTTTAGCTGGTGGAGACACCCCTCACAAAGTAATGCCCAAAGTTGCTTTTAGTGCTTATCAACCGATAAATTGGAAAAGCCTACAATTAGACTGGTACTCTGAAATATCCAAATTTGATCATAGTGATAACAATGTTTATAACGGCACCCGCATACATTTACAGCCAAAACTTTCATTACCCCTTTATTACAACTCTATGTTTGTAAATACCGAGCTTAAATATATGCTTAGTTTTTACCAACAAACTTTACCTGAGTCGAATAAAGAAGATTGGTATAGCGATTTAGATGAAAGTGTCAGTCGTTATATTCCCTCTTTTAAAATTAATTCAGGTGTTAACTTTGAACGTGATTTTTCAATGTTCAATAGTGAATATAGACAAACATTAGTGCCGCAAATTCAATACTTATATGTGCCATATCAAGACCAATCAAATATCGGTCTTTATGATACAACGACCATGCAGCAAGATTATTATGGCCTGTTCCGTGATAACCGTTTCTCCGGTTACGATCGTATTGCCGACGCAAACCAGATAACCTTTGGTGTTTCGAGCAGTTTCTTAAATGCACAAGGGCAAGAAAGGATGCGCTTTGCGCTTGGCCAGAATTACTATTTCACCCCTTCACGGACACAATTACCCACAAATAGCGCGTTGACTGATACAGCGAGTCGCTCTTCAATTATCGGCGAGTTTGATATTAACTTTGCAGACGAATATTTCTTTCATGGGGGACTTGAGTGGGACAATGATAAAAATGTACTCAACAGAGCAAACAGCACCCTTGAAAAACGCTGGTTATATAATACCTATGCACAGTTAAACTATCGCTATATTGCGATTCCCGAAGAAAATACAGCTGCTATTCAAGCCGAAGGTTTAGTTAACCAACTTGGCAGTAAAATAAATTGGCCGATTAACAGCCAGTGGACCTCTTTTGCCAGTTATTATTATGACCTTGAATATAGCCATCCCTACGAAACGATTGTCGGTTTGAAATACCAATCCTGTTGCTGGGCATTTGGTTTTACCTACGATAAGCACATGCTTGCATACCGCGGCGAACTAGATACAATTCGAGAAGATTATGAAACCGAGCACAGTTTTAAAGTTAACTTTGAACTAATGGGGTTAGGTGGCGTCGGATTTAGCACTGGTGAACAAGGTCTTTTTGATTACGGCCGCCCTTTTTACTTACAATAATGGAAAAAAAATGAAATTGATAAAAAATATTCTTCTGCCCTTTGTCTGCGCTACATTGATAGCTCCACAAGTTTTTGCAGAGAGTAAACCATTAGACAAAATTGAAGCGGTTGTTAATCAGGAAGTCATTTTAACAAGCGATATCAAACGTATGCAGGAAGAGATAAAAGATCGTTATAAAGAGAGCGGTAAAAGCTTACCAGCAGATGATGTTTTGCAGAAACAGATCCTTGATAAGCTAATCGGTGACCGTTTACAGTTACAAATAGCAGAACGAATTGGTTTACGTATTAATGATGCGCAGCTTAATCAAACTCTGCAGCAGATTGCTAACGAGAAAGGTTTAACCCTTTCTCAGTTGCAGGATGACCTTGAAAAAAATGGCAAAAGTTATGCTGCCTTTGTTGATGGTATCCGAAATGAGTTAACCATTAATGAAATTCGCCAAGTACAAATACGCCGTCGTATCAATATTTCAGATCAAGAAGTGGAACAGATGGTAAAACGGATCAATGAGCAGGGACAAAAAACAACTCAGTTTCAATTCGCCCATATCCTATTAAAAACCAACAGTGACAGCCCGGTTAAAGAGCAGCAGGCTATCGAAATACAAGCCAACGAGCTGTTAGCTAAAATTAAACAAGGTGAAGATATCTCTTCATTAGCAGTGAAGTATTCTCAAGGCCCTAAATCACTGGAAGGTGGTAACTGGGGCTGGCGTACCATTGATGAAATACCAACACTATTTGCAGATTTATTTGATGATCTGACGACTAAAAAAGGAGATATTATTGGCCCAATTCGTACTGATCTTGGTTTGCATATCATCAAAATTCTTGATAAAAAAGGCTCAGAAAGTGTTATGACTGTTGAAGTTAATGCGCGCCATATCCTAATCAAATCGAATATTATTCTTAGCGATGAAAAAGCAGAAAAATTATTAAAAGATTACCGCCAAGCGATTTTAGATGGCACAGAAACCTTTGCTGATTTAGCTAACGAACATTCACAAGATCCGGGCTCTGCAGTAAAAGGTGGTAAACTCGGCTGGGCAGATCCTAATATGTATGTGCCAGAGTTTAGGGACTTAGCACTATCACTTCCTATGGGAGAGATCAGCGCACCATTTCGTACTATGCATGGCTGGCACCTCCTGCAGGTGATGGACAAACGCGAATCTGATACTACCGAGCAAGCAACCAAACAAAAAGCGTACGGCATATTATTTAAACAACGCTTCCCAGCAGAAGTTTATGCATGGATGAATGAAATTCGTCAGGAAGCATATATTAAAATAAATAATCCTAATTATATTATTGAGGCACAATAATGGTTAAGCGTTTAGTCATCACTGCAGGTGAGCCAAGTGGTATTGGCCCAGATCTTATTTTACAACTTGCAAAACAGCAGTGGCCAGTGCAACTGGTCATTTGCAGTGATAAAACATTACTGGCGGAGCGTGCTGCATTACTCAATGAAAAGATCACATTTATTGATTATGAACCGAAAAAACCAGCGCAAACTTCCAAGCCTGGCACACTAATCGTTGCGCATATTCCTTTGCAGGAATCTGTTCAGGCAGGCAAGCTAAATAAAGGCAATGCGCAGTTTGTTTTAAATACACTGAAGTTTGCCAGCCAAGGTTGTTTATCGGGTGAGTTTTCAGCCGTTGTTACCGCACCAGTCCATAAAGGTGTTATTAATGATGCTGGCATCCCTTTTAGTGGCCATACCGAATTCTTTGCGGAGCAGGCTGATGTTGCTCTGGTTGTTATGATGTTAGCGACAACGGGTTTGCGCGTGGCATTGGTGACCACTCACTTACCTCTGCAGGATGTTTCTAAGGCTATTACCGAAGCGCGTTTATCAGAAATAATAAATATTTTACATAAAGAGTTACAACTGAAATATGGCATCAAAACACCGCGTATCTATGTTTGCGGATTAAACCCGCATGCGGGTGAAGGTGGCCATATGGGACGAGAAGAGATTGAAACCATTGAACCAACATTGCAAAAATTGCGTGAACAGAATATTGACTTAATTGGTCCCTTACCTGCTGATACTTTATTCCAGGAAAAATACCTTCAAGATGCCGATGCAGTACTCGCTATGTATCACGATCAAGGTTTACCTGTTCTGAAATACAAAGGGTTTGGCAAATCGGTCAATATCACCTTAGGTTTACCCTTTATTCGCACTTCAGTAGATCATGGAACAGCACTTGATCTCGCTGGTACAGGACAAGCCGATGCGGGCAGTTTACTGTGTGCGATCAATGAAGCGATTACCATGAGCAACAGTCTCAAGTAATAAATAAAAGTTTAAAGAAAAAGGCATATTTTACAATGAATGGAAAAACCCACTTAGGACATACCGCGCGTAAACGTTTTGGACAAAACTTCTTACATGATGATTATATTATTGATTCTATTGTGGCCGCAATTGCGCCACAAGCTGATGATAATATAGTTGAAATCGGTCCCGGTTTAGGCGCACTAACTGAGCCGGTTGCTTCGAAAGTAAATCGCTTAAATGTGGTAGAGCTTGATAGAGACTTGGCTGAACGTTTAGCAAAACACCCGATTTTAGCTGATAAACTCAACATTACCCAAGCTGATGCAATGCAGTTTGATTTTGGGCAGTTAGCAAGTGCAGATAAACAGTTACGCGTGTTTGGTAACCTGCCTTACAATATCTCAACGCCACTGATGTTTCATCTGTTTGAATATGCAGATAAAATTTCTGATATGCATTTTATGCTGCAGAAAGAGGTGGTAAACCGCCTTTGTGCCGGTCCGAATTGCAAAGCCTATGGCCGTTTAAGTGTAATGGCGCAATATTACTGTAAAGTTATTCCAGTATTGGAAGTGCCGCCGACAGCATTTATACCCGCTCCGAAAGTTGAGTCAGCAGTGGTTCGATTAGAACCATACGATACTCCACCGTTTGTTGCCAAAAGTCTAAAAACACTTAACCAAGTGTGCTCAATGGCTTTTAATCAGCGTCGTAAAACAATTCGCAATGGCCTGCGCGATCTACTCAGCGTAGAACAGTTACAAGAGATTGGTATTGATTCAACAAAACGAGCTGAAAATATTAGTGTTGAAGAATACGTCAATATGGCCAATTATGTCTATGATATGAAAGTAGAATAAAAACATGGCAACCTATATTGTTGGTGATATCCAAGGCTGTTATGATGAATTACAACAGCTCCTTAAGCTAGCTGATTTTTGTCCTAAACAAGATGAGCTTTGGGTAACTGGCGATCTGGTTTCACGCGGCCCTAAATCGCTTGAAACCTTACGCTTTATTAAAGAGTTAGGTGATAGTGCAAAATTCGTATTAGGCAATCATGATTTACATCTGCTTGCCATTCATCAGGGTATTCACCGCAATAAAGAAAAAGATAAACTCAGTGCACTATTAAATGCGCCTGATTGTGATGACTTACTAAAATGGCTTCGTTTTCAGCCGCTTATATTACGTCATCCCGAATTTGATTTTGTGATGGTTCATGCCGGTATCTCTCCACAGTGGACCATTCCACAAGCTGAGAAATTTGCAAAAGAGGTTGAGCTTAGATTACATACTGATGACTTTAAGCAATTACTAAGTGATATGTATGGCAATCACCCGCAGTCTTGGTCAGAAAACTTACAAGGTATAGATAGATTACGCTTTATAATTAATGTATTTACGCGAATGCGTTACTGCACATTAGATGGCGCTTTAGAATTTGAAAATAAACTCGCTCCAGAGCAGACTGATAACTCCACTCTTAAACCTTGGTTTGAAATTGAAAGCCTTGATAAAAGTAGTGATATTCTCTTTGGCCATTGGGCAGCATTATTAGGAAAAGTAAATGAATCGGGTATTTATGGGCTTGATACCGGCTGCGTATGGGGGAATAGTTTAACCATGTTACGCTGGCAGGATAAAAAGCTATTTTCACTTGCTTGTCCTATACACAGTGAGTGATGCTTATACACTACTGCACTAGCATCACTTGATTGCGGCCATTTTCCTTCGCTTGATATAAACCTTTATCTGCCAGGCTTAATGCGGATTCTAAGCTATCCTGCTTACCCGTAAAGAGACCAATGCTCACCGTTACTTTAAGCTCGAGTCCATCCTCTAAAATAAATGAATCGGCTTCAATTAATGCTCGTAAATACTCTAATCGCTGCAAAGCCTCTTGTTTATTTTTATTCGACAGTAGAAAACAAAATTCTTCACCTCCGTACCTTGCTACAAGATCGTCATCTTTAAATTCTTTTAATAAAATAATTCCCAGCTGCTGTAAAACAAGATCTCCTGCATCATGGCCATAGCTGTCATTAACGTTCTTAAAAAAATCGATATCTAATAACGCCACCGCAATATTGGAATGGGTATTTTTATATCGTTCAAATAAGTCATCTCCATAATCAAAGAAGTGGCGACGATTATACAGGCCAGTTAAATAATCCCTTGTTGCTAAATACTTCAACTCCCTAATATGCTCCAGTAGCTCCATATTTTGATTGATACGGCAGAAAAATTCCTCTTCTAAAAAAGGTTTAGTAATAAAATCACTGCCTCCTAGTTTCAGGAAATGGGCAGAAAGTTGATTATTACCAAATGTTGACATACCAATAATCGCCATCTCTTGGCTATTATATAAGCGCCGAATATTTTTCGTTAACTCTAAGCCATCCATATTAGGCATATTAAAATCGGTCAACACTAAACTAACCGATCTGTTTTCTTCAAGTAACTGCAGAGCCTCGATGCCATCTTGCGCTTCCAGTACATTAAACTGGTAAATTAATAACAGATGTTTGATATATGAACGGACGCCTTTCGAATCATCAACAATTAATACTTCTATTTTTCTGTTACGATTTAGTTGATTTAATAACGACACCATATATTCAACATTCGCAGGTCCCTCTTTTAAGACATAATCAACAATACCTTTATTATAAATTTTCTTACGAAAGCTATCATCAAGCTGACCTGTGAAAATAATAGAAGGGATATGACGCGCTAAAACATAATCAATAACTTCACCGTCTGGCGCATCAGGTAAGTTAACATCAAGAAGACTAGCAAAAAATTTATATCTGTTTTCAGACAATAACAGTTTTAAATCGCTAAAATTTGCAACAGCGATAACTTTAAATTGCTTCACTGATTCGATACTACGTTTTAAAATGCGAGTGAACATTTGACTATCTTCCACCACTAAAACGTATTTGATCGATTCTTTTACCATTCTTGCCCCTTTATAAATAATCGTAGAATGACTAATTAAATATAGAAGAGTTTTATTATCAAGCGCGCTCTAATGTGACAAATTGGTAATTATGTGCATTTTTTTCATCTGCAAGATGCATCTCACGCTCAATCTCGCGCCAATTGGCCACCGCCTGATAATCAGGGAATTGCGTATCACCTTGCGTTTTTAAATCGATAAAAGTCAGATATAAACGGTTAGCTTGATTCAAAAATTGTTCATAAATCGTTGCTCCACCAATAACCATCACCTCTTCTGCACCTTGTACAATATCAAGTGCCTGCTGCACTGTTTGCACACAGCTTACACCTTCAATCTGCAAGTTTTTATCTCGAGTTAAAACGATATTGGTTCTACCTGGTAGTGGACGACCTATTGACTGATAGGTTTTACGCCCCATAATCACCGGCTTACCTAGTGTTACACGTTTAAAAAACTTGAGATCACCCGGTAAATGCCATGGCATTTTATTATCTAAACCAATCACGCGATCTTCTGCCATCGCAACAATCATTGAAATTTTCATATCTACCCTTGTGTTATCATTTTCAAACAAGATTATCATAAAACATGAATAATTAACCTTCTATACCCAAACTACTTCAAGATGCAAATTCAGAGCTTAGCCCGGATGCTAGAACAAGATGCAACATGATGAAAATGGTTATTCCCTTTTCAAGTGTTGCAACGCAGTGCGCGCTTTCGGGCTAAACTCCCGAAGGGCAAGGCGATAAACAATGATCTTCGTTGTTAGAAGGTTTTGATTTAGAGTAACTAGATCATCAACCTTCTGCCTAGAATCTCATCATTTATCAACTTGCTGATTCTTGTATCTTGAGGCAGCTTGGGTATACATAAAGGTGTTTGTTTTCAAAAATATAAATTGAAAATATGCATAAAATATTTTGCATTTGTTATGATGAAGAGAGCATTATTAATGATGCATATTAATTATTAGGAAATTAACATGGGAATTTCACTAAAAAAAGGGATACTGATCGGTCTGGCGATCCTCTTCTTTGTATTATGGCTAGTCTCTATTTGGTGGGGCTGGATGCCATCAGCTTATGATGTTAAAGCAAAAACGCTTGAAGTAGCAAAAATTAATAATCATAAAATTGTGCCGGGTTATGCCACCACCACGACTTTAATTGATATCAGCAGTTGGTTAATTGAAAAACCAGGCGGTTTTTTAGCAAACGATATTACCCCACCAGCAATTTTTATGGATAATATGCCCGCTTTTGAGTATGGCGTGCTGGAGCAAGTACGAGATTTATCTCTGGTAATGCGTTTAGACTTTAGCCGTTCACAATCACAATCAACGGGTGACAAAGACTTAGAAATAGCACAAAGCAAACTCAATATTTCCCACAAAAACTGGGCTCTACCAAGCGCTGAAGGTGAATATGCCGATGCAATCGTCGCTTTCAAACGCTACCGTCAAAGATTAGTATCTAAAGATGAAACTGACGCGCAATTTTACACGCGTGCAGATAACTTAAGTGATTGGTTACGCAAGGTAGAAAAGCGCTTGGGCTCCATTTCACACCGTTTAAGTGCCAGTGTGGGCCATGAACGTTACAACATTGAATTAGCTGGCGATCCAACCGCCAAACAAGCAACAGAAACAGCAGATGAGGTGCAGGATAAAACTTCTTGGTTTAAAATTGATGATGTATTTTACGAAAGCCGTGGTGCAGCTTGGGCTATTTTGCATTTTTTAAAAGCGGCCGAAATTGATTTTGCGGATGTATTAGAAAAGAAAAATGCACAAGTAAGCTTGAAGCAGATTATTCGTGATTTAGAGTCAACTCAAGATACTATCTGGAGCCCAATGATATTAAACGGTAGTGGCTTTGGCCTGTTGGCAAACCACTCTTTAGTGATGGCAAATTACGTGTCACGAGCCAATGCAGCACTGATTGATCTGCGCGCTTTATTAGAGCAAGGTTAATTTATTAAAGGTTATTTATAAAAGGTGCAGCCGGAATAGCTACTGACGTTGCCACCTTTATATACAAACGGCAAAAATCACGGCAGGTTGGATTAAAAAAGGGACTGATAAAATAATTACAAACACAGTCAGCAGTATGAGACTCAATGTTGTGGCCGCTATCAGTTTCGGATGCCTATCTGGCTGGTTGGCTATAAATATATTCAGCAACAGTGAGCTTAGCATAGTAATAATCTGATTCTATCTCAATGTGCCCCATACTTAAGTGCATGCAGTTCAAGCAGTTCGCTAATTTTATCTGCTGAGACAGGTTGTGAATAGAAATACCCCTGTACCAGATCACAACCATAGCGACGCAGACAAGCAAGTTGCTCAGCGGTTTCTACTCCTTCAGCCACAACCTCTAGTCTGAGGTTTTTTGCCAGAGTAATAATCGACTTAATAATGGCAATATCCTGTTGATCTTCTGGAATATGATCAACAAATGACTTGTCAATTTTTAGCGTAGAAATCGGTAGATTTTTCAGTTGTGATACACAGGAATAACCAGTACCGAAATCATCAATTGACATTTTTATACCAAGATCACTCAGCTTTCTCAGTGTTGCCTGACAATTCCCTTCTCGATTATTTGGCACCAGGTAATCCTCGGTGATCTCAATTTCAAGAAGCGTGGCACTAACGCCTTCTTGCTCAAGTACAGCTGCAAGGTAATCAGTAAACTTATCACTGTGCAGTTGCCGCCCCGATACATTAACGGCAATAGTTAAGTTTGCACAAGCCGTTCCCTGCCATGCCCACAATTGGCCGACAGCCTGCTGAATCACCCATTTTCCTAATGGAATAATCAGTCCTGATTCTTCTGCAATGGGAATAAATTCGCTTGGCGATACTGCTGGTTTATCGCCTCTATCCCAACGCAGCAAGGCCTCTACGCCGGAGATATGACCAGTATTAGGTTCCACCTTTGGTTGATACACAAGTCTAAAACTATTATTTTCCAACGCCTTACGCAAGCCGTTTTCTAGTGACCAACGTCTGATGGTGACTTCCGTGAGATCTTCTGAGTAAAAAGAAAACTGATGCTGCTCGGAATGTTTCGCTTGATACATAGCCATATCTGCATTACGCAATAGTTCCTCGCTGTTGTTACCATTATCAGGATAAAGGCTTATACCAATGCTGGCCTCCACATAAAGCATCTTATTGCACAGATAAAAAGGCTGTTCAAACAGCGCCATGGTGCGTTGAATAAAAGACATTGCTTCTTGAGCATGTTCAATCGCATCAAGAATAATGGCAAATTCATCGCCCCCCAGTCGGGCTACCGTATCATAATTACGGACTTCGCCACGCAATCGGACAGCTACTTCACACAATAAAGCATCACCGACTTCATGCCCTAAGGAATCATTAATATTTTTAAAGCGATCCAAGTCAATAAACAGCAGCCCCACTTTACAGTTACGCCGTTTAGCTCGCTGCATCGAGCGCTCCAATTGTTGCTGAAACAAAATGCGGTTAGGCAGATCGGTAAGCGGATCATGATGGGCGATATGGATAAGGCGTTGCTGTGATTTTTTAAGTTCAGTCACATCTTGTATTATCCCTGAAAGTACTGGCGAGGAACCAGTGCAGCTTTCCAAGCGCCTCCCTTGCAAATGCACGTATAACAGACACTTATTGGGCAACTTAACTCTAACATCTAAGTCAAAGCTTTCTCCGTTAAGCAATGCCTGCTGTAATACGCTTTTGACGTGCAAACGATCAGCCGGATGAACTAGGGATATCAGGTAATCGAGGCCATGCTCAAATTGCGTGCCCGGCAATGAGCACATTTTAGTGAACTGCCGAGACAGTAGCAAACGCCCCTGTGTACCATCTAACTCCCAGTGTCCTAATTTAGCAATTTGCTGAGCATGCTCAAGTCGACGCTCGCTTTTCTTTAAAGATTCAAAATAACTACTGGCACGTAAGATGTAACGTAAATGATGGGCAATTAAAGACCAGTTAATCGGCTTAACCATAAAATCCGTGGCACCTAAGCGGTAAGCCTTCTCAATTGATTGTCTGTCATCCATTCCCGTAATCATCACCACAGGCAGATCCTGCCCTTGCACAGACTCTCGGATTATTTTGCACACCTCAAATCCGTTTAATTTCGGCAGATCAACATCTAATAGTACTAAATCAGGTTTCAGCTCATTAAACAGGGCTACCCCTTCAGCGCCATCTTCAGCTTCAATAATACGGAACGTATTTGCTGACAACGCTTGACGAATTAACAGTCGCGTCATCTCATCATCATCCACCACTAATATCGACTTTCTATTCATAAGACCTCAAATAATGCGTTATGGTGAAAGCAAGTTTTTTTCAAAAAAATAACGTTTCACTGCACAAGACTCCAGCTTAATTTCAGTAATAAGACCGGGTATCAAAGAGAGCATTTCCGATATAGCGGCCTCCTCTAATTGCTTGCACAAATCCGATAGCCGATAAGCGCCAACATTTGCACAGCTGGATTTTAATGCATGCGCCAATTGCCGTAAACTTTCTGCTTGTTGAGGCTGTTCTGCTAACAGTCCTAAGCACTCCTCTAACGTATCTAAAAATAGCCGGATAACTTTAGCAACCAAGTGCTCTGACTGATCAGGCCTAAGTGCCGCAATTTTTTCCAGCGCACTTGGATCCACAGACATTGCACTCTGTTGCTCTCCGCTATTTTTACTTTTTGCACGCTCTAAACTACCTTGCCAATCATGTTGCTTGTTCACGTCTAACTTTCCCTCTCGTGGAGCCATCAACCATGGGGTTAGCGACTCATAAAGTTGCTCTGCTGAAAAAGGCTTACTCAAATACCCATTCATGCCAGCTTGCAGGCAACGCTCCATATCCCCATCCATCGCATTAGCCGTTAATGCGATAATCGGTAACCCAGGAAAAACTTCTCCTGTTAACTCCATTTTCCGAATCTTGCGGGTTGCTTCCAGTCCATCCATCTCTGGCATCTGCATATCCATCAAAATAAGATCATAAGTCTGTTGTTGAACAGCTTCAACCGCAGCCAGGCCGTGATCGGCATGCTCGACCTGCAGACCAAAAGATTCCAGCATAACCAGTGCCACCTCCTGATTCACCTTATTATCTTCGGCAACCAGTAAACGGTAAGGATAATCAAAACAAAAATAAGGCAATGCTTCAACATTACCATCACTAGCAAATTTTTCCTCCTGAAAAACTTCTGTTAAACAGTGATAAAGATCTTTTTGTAATACCGGTTTATGAAGGAAACTGGCAATGCGTTTTTTTTGTAATAATGCAGGAGCCACTGCCACTGAACTTAATATCACCATCAAGGGTTGTCGCCACAATGAATTTTGAAGGATCTTAGTGGCTAACTCTAATCCATTCATACCCGGCATATTCATATCTAAAATAAGTAAATCGTAAGGACGCTGTTTAGTTTCGGCAACTTGTATCAACTGTAGTGCTTGCAGACCGGAATCGGCAAGATCACAGCTGATACTAATCGCCGCCAGCTGCTCCTGCAAAAGTAACTGATTGCTATGGTTGTCATCAACGACTAGCAAACGCTTATCCTGCAACTGATATAACGCGAGCGGCGTTGCTAAGCCAACGTTCTGCAGTTGCGGTAGCGCAAGCGTAAACATAAAGAGGCTGCCCTTATCAACTTCTGATTTTACGCTAAGCTCTCCCCCCATCATATCTACCAATTGCCGGGCAATCGGCAGACCTAAGCCTGTGCCTCCATATTTTCGGGTGGTTGAACTGTCTGCTTGAGAAAATGAGCTGAAAATATGTTCTATTTTATCCTCTTGAATACCTATGCCCGTATCTTCTATTTCAAACTGTATCAACTCCCCTTCCTGCTCTGTAACGCGAAACAGTACCTGCCCCTGCGCCGTAAATTTAAGAGCATTACTAAGAAGATTACTAAGCACTTGTCTTAGTCGTATCGGATCACCTTGATAAATACTAGGAAAATTGGGAGGAATAGAGAGCACCAGCTCTAAATTTTTACGATAAGCTGGCTCAGCATACAAGATGCCAAGCTCTTCAATCAGATCGCGTAGGTTAAATTCAATCGATTCTAACTCCATTTTTCCCGCTTCAATTTTGGAAAAATCTAAAATATCATTGATAACATCCAGAAGGCTTTTTCCAGATTGATAGACAGTTTCAGTAAAACGCTTTTGTCGCTCATCCAGTCTAGTATTAAGTAATAGTTCAGTCATGCCCAGTATCCCATTCATAGGGGTGCGGATCTCATGGCTCATGGTCGCTAAAAATTCACTTTTAGCTTTGCTGGCAGCTTCTGCATGCTCTTTAGCTAATAACAACTCCTGAGTACGCAGCGTTACTTTTTCCTCTAAAGTATCACGATGATTTGCCAGCTCCTTATCTCGTGTTTCAACCTGCTCTAACATCATATTAAACCCTTGGATCAGCGAACCGATTTCATCATGGCGCTGACCAGGAATGCGAATATGATAATTTTTCTGCTGCGAAACCTGCTGCATCACTTGTCTCATCTGCAGTAAAGGTTGGGAAATAAGGCGCTGCATACGGGTTGCAAGTAAGAAAGCCAGCAAAGTTCCGAACATAATAATGAAAGGGGCAAACATAGCCTGTCGCCATAAACGAACACGATGCTGGCTATGATCGTTCATTAGAACCACATGACCTAAGGTTTTCCCCTGTAAGCGAACCGGCTCAATATGGTAGATAACATCATAATCAGAGTCACTTTGTTGCAACATATGCAAGCTCATTTGCAGCAAAGTTTTATTCGTATCCGGAGCAAAAGAAGGCTTAATATATTCTGCCAATAACAGATGATCGTTATCATAAATCCTAGCTAGCACCACTTCTGGCTTTACCTCTAAACTATGCAAGCTTTCTTTGGCAGCTTCATTATCGTGAAAAGCCAGGGAGGCAGTGTTCTGTGACGCCATTAATCTGGCCAGTGCTTCCAGCTGATTTTTCACATCAATATGGCTGTAATGAAATTGCATAACAGCAATGACTCCCACTACCATCAAGGCCACCAAAGTTCCAGAAAACAAACCGATCGAGGTTAACTGGCTTCGTAATGAAAGATGCTTAAGTTTTATCATTAAGATTACCTCGGATTATCAACTAAGATCGCCAGTTTAAGTAGCTTAGAGCTTAATTTCAGCTCCGAGCGGGAGAGTTGCTGCATATTCACTTCAAAACGTAGACGCTGCTCTTTTTCAAGCAAGTTGATTAGCCCGCCATGGCGTAAAAACAAGCCATCATCACTGATAGTTAACACTGTTTTCTGATTGATTAAAGAAAGTAGATAACGGTAACGTCGGCGCTCTGCTACGCTGATATAAAGGGCATTACATTGGCTAAAATCGGCCTCTTTAGCTGGTTTCAGTAGAATAATCGGATGCCCGCTAATCTCTTTTTTTGCCAGCGACTGTAGCTCATCAACCACGCCCCCCTCACCATATAAACAGAACTGAAATGGACTGTCCGGACTGGCCCATGTTGAAGCAGGCCAACGGGTAAACTTGGCAATATTATAGATATAGGCCACTTTTAAAGAATCTAATGGACGCGACATAGCCAATGCAGGAAGCACTTCGCAGGCCATCATTACAAAGCAAAGTAACAAAAGCCAAAAACGTAGAGCGACACCTCTCACCATTGAACTCTCCCAATAGCAATCACCACATCAACACTCCTTTCAGAAAGAAACTACGCTCAAGGAATGAAGCAGATGACCAGGATTCAGTGATAAACTCTTGATTGGGAGAATCTAGCAGATTTCGTCCGACGAAGGATAACTCTAATGACTTCATTGGCCGCCAGGCAAGGCGCAGATCGCCATTGATATTACTGTCGATTGTTTCCGTTTCTCCTGTGAACCAGGAGCGCTGATCCACATAATAAAGGCGCAGATCTAATTCCACTGCTGCGCTTAAATCAAAACTACCCCACAACGAAACCTGATGATTGGGTGATCTATCAACATCAGCGGAGATGATATTAGCACTAAAATCATTGGGCTTAGTATCCTCTAGTTTGATATCCAATAGGCTATAGGCAAAACGAAAGCGGGTAGAGGGAGAGGCTTGCCAAGTCGTTAATAGTTCAAAACCACTGCTGTGCCCTTGAATATTATTGGCAAGCTCCAATGGGAGCACAAGGTACATTGTCCCATTGATATCCTGCATTTTTGCATCCCCAATATTATAACTACGCAGGTTTGTATAATTATTATAAAAAGTTGCCAAATCCACCGCCAACTGCGGCAGTGGCATCCAGCGCACACCGAGCTCATAGGCATCTACTTGCTCAGATTGAAATCCCTGCTGTCCTAAAACCTGTAACAAAGTTGGTAGTGGATTATTCGGATCCAATCCAAAGGGAGGGATAATACTAATATTAATGGCAGTGTCGGTATCCACTCGAGAGGGAGTGCGCATCGCACGCGAGATAGCCCCCCACCAGGTCAGTTTCTCACTAGGCACCCAGCTAGCCCGTAAGTTCGGTTGCACCTCTGTGCCAGTGTAACTATTACCTTCAAGCTTAACGCCTAAGGTCAGAGAGATATTTTGCTCAGGAAAATAGATACTATCTTGAAGAAACAAATTCCAGATATCACTGCGCTCGATAGGATCAGTAACGGAAATTAACGGTGAGGAAGTCATATCATTATAACTCCAGCGGTAACCGGTTCCCCACACTAGCTCATGGTTTGCAAAAGGTGCAAACTGATGCTGTAACTCAAAATCTAAGGTGTCACGACGTTCACTATATTTAAGCTCCTGGTGATCATAAAAATCATAACTAAACTTAACGTTTAACTCTGAATCCAGGCCCGTCATCAGACCCCAACGTACACCTAAATTGCCCCCTTTAGCTTCGATATCACCATTAACGACTTGACTCTCGTAAGGAGGCTCAAAATTGGGGATAGTATGCTGCTGACTGAGATCATCGCGATAGAGGTCCCCTTGAAAAGTCAGCCATTGATTTTCGCTATGCTGTATATCAAGACGTAACCCCGTCTGCAGATAATCACCGCCATTATCCTGATCCATCCCGAACTGATCTTGAGATTCATCCAAGCGTCGTCCTTTGACATAAACTCGTGCCTGCGCATTCTCGGAAGGCTCGAAACCTTGACGAGCCTCAACCAGCCCCTTTAATTCGTTACCAGCAGCAACGGAAAGCAGTCCACCTTGGCTATCACTGGCTTCCCGAGTAATAATATTAATAATACCATTCACGGCATTTGCGCCCCAGAGAGTGGCACCGGGACCGCGGATCACCTCAATTCGCTCAATATCCTCCAGCAGATAATCAAGATATTCCCAGTAAACCCCCGAATAGGTCGGGGTATAAACACTGCGTCCATCAATTAACACTAATAATTTATTTGCAAAACGACCATTAAAACCGCGAATACCGACAGCCCATTTATTGGGATCAATCTGTGCCACATCAACTCCCGGCACTAAGCGTAACGCTTCCGGAATGGAGGTGGCGCCAGAACGACGAATCTCATTCCGGGTCACCACATAAACAGCCGCCGCCGCCTCGGAAAGTTTTTCACTTTTTTTACTTACCGAAGTGATCTCAATCT
>NZ_CEZLMY010000072.1:0-5857 GCF_983033635.1 Psychromonas sp.
AGTGAAGATGGTAAAACCATCATATTCAGTGATGGCACAGTAGCAGAAGCTAGTGATCCTATCCATTTTAATAATGGACTTGGAGTAGGTATCGATGCTGGCACAGGCAGCGAAGATCCAAACCGTATTGATGTAGGAGAATCTATTACGTTTGATTTCCCTCTTAACATGCATAGCATGTTAATGGATGTTAAAAACACCATTGACGATATCATATTGATTGAAGCTACAGGTGTTGAAATACCAACTGCATTAAGCACACTATCAGGCACACTAAGTGGTGGTGTTTTTGATGGTAGTGCATCGTCTGTAACCATGACAACACCTGATGGAACACCTGATGGAAGAGAATTGGGTAGTACTGATGAATTCACGTTAAATCCAGTAACTGGTGATTATGAGTGGAACATTGACTATTCAGGAGAGGATATTGAAGGTTTACAAATCAACCTTACTTGGGTAGTTGATGGAACAATTTTTAGTAATGGTGGAGATACATTTGCCTTGTATGTAGATGCTGGCATGGACAAATTGACACTTATGAATGCCGGTGACGAAGATGCTAATGGCTATCAAATTAATGAGCTTTCTTTTGCTGTAGATGCCATTGATAGTTATACATACCCTATTGATATAAACGCTGCTCTTGTTGATGAAAGTGAAATTAGATCAGAAGTTTATCTAAGTGATTTCCCTGATGGTTCCTCTATCACTGTTGTACATACGGATGGAACTGAAACTGAAATTATTCCAGAAGTAAACGGTGATGGTAATACTATCTTTGCCCTTGATCCGGATAGTTTTGATGTTGATGGGATGTTTATTGACCAGATCTACTTAACTACAGCTGATGAGTTGGTGAGTGAATTTGCTCCTACACTTGCTATTACGACTCTTGATACAGCTAGTTATGTGGCTCAAGGTGATATTACTGATGAAGCATATACAATCCTCGGCGGCTCTGATAGCTCACAATTTACCGGCAGTGAGGGTAATGATTATATTGATGGTGGTTTAGGTGATGATACGCTTATCGGTGGTTTAGGTGATGATACGCTAATTGGTGGTCAAGGTGTTGATACCTTTGTATGGTTAGCTGGTGATGATGCCGGTGATGATGCTATCGATTATATTAATGACTTTGATCTTGATAATGACTTATTGGATTTAAGTGATTTGTTAGATGGCGAAGAGCTAGATAATTTGGAAGATTATTTACAGTTCACATTTAGTGATGGCGATACAAGGATTGAGATTGATGCTGATGGTAAAGATGTTGAGACTGACCCATTTGAAGTAAGCCAGACAATTGTACTTGAAGGCGTTGATCTTGCTGATGAATATGTAAACAGCGGAGATCCTATCACTAACGAGGCAATCATTAGCGGTTTGAGCGGGGATGGTGCTTTAATCATTGATGAAGGTGAAGTTGCCATTGAATTCCCGGCTCTTGAAGAGGAACCATTATATCCTTAATATTTTTAGCATAAAATATTGCGCTAAAACTCAATATTTATCCGTTAGTAAGTGGTGTGAACTGCTTATTAACGGATAATTTTTTATCAATTAAAAAAAAATTTAAATTCACCATGCAGAAATGATATTAGTAACTAAAATAATGATAGGCAGTAAAACATAAAATATAAACAATAAGTTATGAAATGGAGGTAAGATGAAAAACTTCAATTTTATATTGGCTAAAAGAAGTGCAATAGGGATATTGTGTTCAACTATGATGTTCCCAGCAATTGTTAATAGTCAATCATTAGAGCAAGCCGTCGCATACACCTTAGATACTCACCCTGATCTTAGCGCTGCATTTACCCAATTTAAAGCTAACGAGCAGCAAATTTCCCAAGCCAAATCGGGTTATTGGCCAACGCTTGATTTAACCGGTGGTTATGGTTACGAATACACTGACAGCCCTGGCACTAGACGCTCAGGTAGCTCTGGTGATAATACCGAAGAGTTAATGCGTGGCGAATTAGGTATTAGCCTAAAACAAAATATTTTTAGCGGTTTTCATACCAGCAGTGAAGTCGATCGAACTAGCTTTGCTACAAGTGCAGAGCAATGGCGTTTGTTTTCTGCCGCTGAAGATATCGCGTTGCAGAGTATTAAAGTCTATGTAAATCTAATAAAAACTGAACAGCAGGTTGCTTTGTCAGAAAAGAATCTCGCTGCTCATGAAGAAATTTACGGACAGATCAAAGAGCGCACCGATTCCGGGTTAGGCAGTACAGCCGATTTATCACAAATTAATGGACGGCTTGCTAAAGCGCACTCAAATTTAATTGCAGCAAAAAATAATTACCTTGATAGTAAAGTGCAGTTCTATAGAGTGATTAACCAACAACCTGAAAATTTAGTTATACCTGTCCCCGATGCGGATATGTTGCCAAAAACTGAAGAAGAGGGGTTACAAAAAGCTTTAGATAACCATCCTATTCTTAAATCATCGAGTAATGATATCACGGCAGCCAACTACCAATATGACGCTGCAAAATCAACTTATTACCCTAAAATATCGTTAGAGTTAAGTGCAAATTATAATGATAATTTGGATGGTGATGATGGTAGTTTTGGAGATGTTGGTGGTGAAAATAATGAAGCACTGGCGATGATACGCTTTACCTACAATATTTTTTCCGGTGGTAGGGACGCAGCTTATGCAACTGAAACTGCCTATAAGATAAATGAAGCAAAAGAGTTAAATCGCAGTGTGCACCGTCAAGTAACGGAAGGATTTATCCTTTCATGGAATGCATTTGAACAGTTAAATATGCAGAAGAAATACATTAAAACACATGTCGTTGCCTCAAAAGATACGCAGTTTATGTATAACGAGCAATTTAGATTAGGGCAACGAACCTTGCTCGATTTACTTGATACAGAAAATGAACTTTATCAAGCAAGAATAGATTTTCTTGAAGCTGAGTTTAATGAAATAACCGCGCAGTACAGAATACTGCATGCTACTGGACTATTATTGGACTCGTTACGAGTAACTCGTCCATCAACTTGGTCAGGTGAAGAGCAATACGAAGGAGGCGTAAGTCAATGAAATTTATAATCATGTGTATTTTAAGCCTGTTTATAGCAGGATGCTCAACAGAAGCAATCGATATGGCGGCTGAGCCGACAGTGCAAGTAAACGATCTTCGAGATTATGAAGGGGACGGCGTAATCAAAGCAAGAGATATTTGCGATGAAACACAAGTTGGCTCTCAAGTTGATAATAGTGGCTGCGGATCGGAAACTGTGCATAAAGCTAAACGTGAATTGCTGATTAACTTTGCCAACAACTCTTATGAGGTCGTACCTAAATATTTCCCTGAGATTGAAGAATTAGCTAAGTTTATGAGAAAATATCCACAAGCTAATGTCACCATTGAGGGGCACACCAGTAAAGTTGGTACAAAAGAGCATAATGATAAATTATCTCAAAATCGTGCACAGGCGATTAAAGATATATTAGTCAGCAGATTTGAAATAGAGGAAAAGCGCCTTACGGCACTCGGCTTTGGTTTCGAACGTTTATTACTTGAAGGTAATGATGAATATATCCATGCTCGTAATCGTCGAATTGTCGCCGAAATCAGCAGTCATAAAATAATTACTGATCTGAAGTGGACAATTTACAGTGTTGATGATCGTGTCGAGGACTAGTAAACTGCCATTTAAAGTCATCTGTTCCAAGTAGTTTGACTGTCGATATTTAGGGCTCCAATCGGAGCCCTTTCTTTATTTTAAAGAGGTCATTTAATGAGCGAAAATAGCATGATTAATTATGGTCCGCTGACTGGACTTATTGGCGTTTGGGTAGGAAATAAAGGGGCTGATATCTCACCGGAGCCTGATGGTATTGAAAATAATACCTATTATGAAACACTGAGCTTTACTGAAGCTGGAGAGGTGAGTAATGCCGAGTCACAGCAAGTCAGTGCAGTTCATTATATGCAAAAAGTACAACGCATTAGCGATAATAAAGTGATTCACCAGGAGACTGGATACTGGATGTGGGATCAGGCAAACGATACGGTGATGCATTCATTAACCATTCCTCGAGGGATGTGCGTGCTTGCTGGCGGTAAATTTAGTGAAAGTGAAAGAACAGGCATCACCTTTGATGTACAAGCGAGTCTGGATCAGCAAGACTGGCAATTAATTCAATCTCCGTTTATGCGAGACAATGCCAAAATGACAAAGTATTCACAACAGGTTGTTTTAATTGGAAATAGCTTATCTTATACGCAAACTATGGTGTTAGATATTTACGGCAAGATTTTTGATCACAGCGATCAAAATAAACTGGTACGCCAATGAGCCTGATTAGTAAACTGTTTGTGTTGCAGGTTAAAACTTGGAATGCTTTTACCTATGCGTGCCAAGGGTTTCAAGAGTTTCAGCAACGTATATGGATAGTGAGTATCCAAAAAAATGCGACTGAGCAGGGAACTTTGCTCAATGATACCTTTGTGGTCAGTGAAGATAGCTTTTCATCTCCTATGTCATGGATGCATAAACGGGGTTATAACGAAGTCATGATCAGCAAAGTAGATAAGATGCCACGTTCAAAAGTTGTCAAAATTAGTGTTGATGATGAATCACATAGTTTAATACGGGTTAAATAAAGTTCTTTATTCAATAAAAAAGCCCGTACTTAATATTTAAGTACGGGCTTTTTAATAAAATACGTTTATAAACGTCGCTTATTTACTATGACGCTCTTGTAATTTAGCCGCTATATCTGAAAGTTTTAAACCCTCATTTTGCAGTAATACTGTCAGGTGATATAACAAATCAGCACTTTCACAGGTTAGTTCGTCCATATCTTTAGCCATAGCAGCCAGTGCAACTTCGACACCTTCTTCACCCACTTTTTGTGAGATACGTTTTGTACCACGAGCATATAAACTTGCTGTGTAGCTGCTTTCTGGATCCGCGCCTTTACGACTAGCGATCACTTGCTCAAGATCTGCAATAAAAGTCAGAGCGGGTTGTAAATCACCTTTAAAGCAGCTTTCTGTACCTAGGTGGCATGTTGGACCAACCGGCTCAACGATTGCTAGTAGCGTATCGTTATCGCAGTCTGTGCTGATTTCAAGTACGTTTAAGAAGTTACCAGACTCTTCACCTTTACACCATAAACGCTGTTTAGTGCGGCTAAAGAAGGTCATTTTGCCACTTTCAAGTGTTGCAGTTAAGGCTTCCTGGTTTACATAACCTAGCATCAAGACTTTACCTGAGGTGCGGTTTTGCACAACAACAGGCATCAGGTTATCAACTTTTGCCCAATCCAGTGAATTAAGCTGTTGTTCATTCATTAGTATATTGCTCATAATCTGATCTCTACTTGCTGTGTTTTAAGGTAAGCTTTTAACTCACCAATATTAATTATCTGTTTATGGAAAACGCTGGCGGCTAATGCGCCATCAACATCTGCTGTGTTAAATACATCAGCAAAATGAACCATTTCACCTGCACCGCCAGATGCAATCAAAGGCACATTACAAACTGCACGCGCCTGGCTTAGCTGCTCTAAATCGTAACCACAACGGACGCCGTCCTGGTTCATCACGTTCAGTACGATTTCACCCGCACCACGAGACTGCACCTCTTTGATCCAATCAAAGGTGTTCCATTTTGTTGTTACTGTTGCTTTTTCATTACCGGTAAACTGTTTCACTTGATGTTGACCCGTCTCTTCGTCAAAGTAAGAGTCAATACCAATAACAATACATTGCACGCCAAATTTTTCAGAGAGACGATTAATTAAACTAGGATCCGCAAGTGCTGGACTGTTGATTGATACTTTATCTGCGCCAAACTCTAAAATACGGCGCGCATCTTCTTC
>NZ_CEZLMY010000072.1:5957-17310 GCF_983033635.1 Psychromonas sp.
TGTTGATTGATACTTTATCTGCGCCAAACTCTAAAATACGGCGCGCATCTTCTTCAGTCTTGATACCGCCTGCTACGCAAAATGGAATATCAATCACTTCTGCAACACGGCTAACCCAGCTTTTATCAACAACGCGGGAGTCTGAGCTTGCGGTGATATCGTAGAAAACCAGCTCATCAGCGCCTTCTTCAGCGTAGCGTTTAGCCAGTGGTACAATATCACCGACGATTTCGTGGTTGCGAAATTGCACACCCTTTACGACCTGACCATCCTTTACATCCAAACAAGGAATTATGCGTTTTGCTAGCATGGAGTATTCCCCTTAACGTTATTGAGGTATTCCATTACAAACTGACTATATTTAATATCCAGACAAGGAATTATGCGTTTTGCCAGCATTTGATAGCCTCCTTAACATTGAATTTACCTTCAAGCAGTGCACGACCGACGATCATACCCGATGCGCCAGAGCGAGCAACGGCTGCGATATCATCTAAAGATCCGATACCACCAGATGCTTGCCATGCTACCTGCGGGTAAGCAACCGCCATCTCTTTATAAAGATCAACGTTAGAGCCCGTTAATGTGCCATCTTTAGATATATCAGTACAAAGTACATGTTTAAGGCCAACCGCCAGGTAGATTTCAAGTAGTGATTCAATGGTTTGACCACTTGCTTCCTGCCAACCTGAAACAGCAACAATCTTATTACCATCTGCATCGATATTAATATCAAGTGCTAAAACGATATGTTCGGCGCCATATTTTTCCATCCAGCCAGCAACCATTGCCGGTTCTTTAACCGCTGTTGAGCCGATAACCACACGCTGCGCGCCTGCATCTAATAAGTCTTTAACATCCTGTTCTGTGCGAACGCCGCCACCGATTTGGATTTTAGCTGGAGTATTTTTTATCAAACTAGCAATCACATCTAATTGGCGTTTCGTAACATCTTTTGCGCCATCTAAATCTACCAGGTGTAACCAGTCTGCACCGTGCTTGTTGTAAATAGTAAATTGGCTTTGTGGATCATCACTGTAAACAGTTTTTTGTGCGTAATCACCTTGGTACAAACGAACTACTTTACCGTCGATAAGGTCTAATGCTGGGATAATCATCTTAAAGCTCCAGGAAATTTTTAATTAGTTGCGCACCGGCTTTACCCGAACGTTCAGGGTGGAACTGCACCCCGTAAAAATTATCTTTATTAACAGCTGCTGTAAATGGGCTACCGTAATCACAACTTGCAATCGTATCGTCATTTACTGGCAGGGCATAGCTATGTACAAAATAGAAGTAGCTGCCCGCTGGGATATCTTTAAATAGCGGCTCATCCAATTTAGGTGTTACTTGATTCCAGCCCATATGGGGAGAACGAAGTGGTGCCACATCCATTTTTTCGATATTGCCTTCGACAATTCCAAGAGTTTTAATAATTGGTTGCTCACCAAAACCCTCTTCAGAGGCTGCCGCTAACATCTGCATACCTAAACAGATACCCAAAACAGGCTGGGTAAGGTTTTTAATCTGTTCAACTAAATCACGTTCGATTAGGTTAGCCATCGCTTCTTTAGCAGTGCCAACGCCCGGCAAAAACAGTTTGTCAGCTTGCTGCAAAATAGCCGGCTCTTTACTGACAGTGACTTGATAACCTAAACGCTCGATGGCGAATTTAACCGATGAAAGATTAGCGCAACCTGTATCAATGATAACTATCATAAAACACCTTTGCTAGATGGTAGATCGGTACCTACAATCTGCACGCTTTGGCGCAGTGTACGGCCAAATGTTTTAAATAAACCTTCAACCATATGGTGCGCATTACCATCTTCAACTTCAAGATGCAGTGTTGCGCCCATCGATTGTGCTAATGAGTAGAAGAAATGCTCAACCATCTCAGTAGACATAGTCCCCACTAATTCACGAGGGAAGTTTGCCTTAAATTTTAGGTACGGACGACCTGAAAGATCTAATGTACAGCTGGCTTTTGTTTCATCCATAGGCAGTACAAAACCAAAACGGCCAATTCCACGCTTATCACCTAAGGCTTTGTTTAATGCTTCACCCAATGCAAGCGCAGTATCTTCAACGCTATGGTGATCATCAATATGCAAGTCACCTTTAACACTAACATCCATTTGGAAACCGCCGTGAGTGGCAATTTGATCTAACATATGATCGAAGAAACCCATGCCAGTATCGATATTGTTCTCACCCGTTGTGTCTAAATCAACGCGTACATTAATATCGGTTTCTTTGGTGGTGCGTGTTACCGATGCAATACGACCTTTGCTGGTTAGCTGTTTAACAATAGCTTTCCAATTCAATGTTTCTCTGTTGTATAAAATACCTGTCAAGCCCATATTGTCGGCCAGACCAATATCTGTATGGCGATCACCAATTACATATGAGTTAGCAAAATCGATACGTCCCGATTTTAGGTACTCGCTTACCATGCCTAAATGCGGTTTACGACAACTGCAGTTATCATCGATGAAATGTGGACAAAGCAGGGTAGCTTCAAATTTAACACCTTGAGAAGCAAATATTTCCATCATTTTATCTTGTGGGATATCAAAATCAGACTGCGGGTAACTTGTCGTACCTAGACCATCCTGGTTAGATACAATCACTAAAATATAACCTGCGCCTTGTAGTGTTAATAAGCTTGGAATTACATCTGCTTCAAATTTTAATTTTTCTAAACTATCAACTTGCTTATCGCTGATTGGTTCATCAATTAACGTTCCATCACGGTCGATGAATAGAAATTTTTGTTTACTCATTTTTTTATCCCTACAGCGAGTTTAAAGTCTTAAGTGTGCTTTCCATTTCAGCTTTTGAGCCGATGGTAATACGAATACAGTTTTCCAAACGTGCTTTATTGGCAAAATCACGCATAATAATGCCGTCTTTAGCGAATGCTTTAAATACCTTGGCGGAGTCTTCAAAGCGCACTAGCAAGTAGTTACCCGTTGCTGGAAAGACTTCTTTTACACAAGGTAGTGTTTGAATTTGTTGCTGTAATACAGCGCGGTTGTTATTTAAGATTGCCACACGCTCGCGCATGATCTCTAAACCGTTTTCTGATAATGCTTGTGTTGCGATTTGTGCAATCGGATCCGGCACCGGATACGGCGCAATCACTTTTGATAACATATCAATAACACTTGACTGTGCTAAGGTGAAACCACAGCGAATTGATGCTAAGGCAAACGCTTTTGATAAAGTTCGTGTGATAACCAGGTTTTCATGTTGGTCGATCAAATCGGCTTGGGTCAGCTGCGGACAGAATTCGATATAAGCTTCATCAGCAACAATTAAAGCCTTACCTTTTGTTGCTTGTAATAGTTCAACTAACTTTTGTTTGTCGAGCATATTACCAGTCGGATTATTAGGAGCACATAAGAAGACAATTTTAACTTGGCTAGCTTCTTTATTTACCGCTTCGCTTACTGCTTGATAATCAACATCAAAGTTACTATCAAGTGCCACTTCTTCAATTGCGACTCCGCATGTTTCTGCACTAATCGCATACATACCGTAAGTTGGCGGACAAATTAAGATGCTGTCTAAAGCGGGTTCACAAAAAGTACGAATTAGAATCTCAATGCTTTCATCTGCACCGCGTGTTGTCAGTACTTGTGTGTTTTTCAGGTTGGCATATTCTGCGTAAGCACTGATTAATGCAGGGGGTTGAAATTCAGGATAACGATTGAGTTTACTTGAGTCGAGTTGGTACTCATTACAATCCGGTGATTCGTTAGCATTTAACCAAACTTCACCTGTTCCACCAATACGACGAGCAGAAAGGTAAGGGGTTAATGCTTGCACCGTTTCTCGGGCGAGGTGTTTGATATCACTCATGTCTTTCTATCTTCCCTAGCTGACAATTGCTGAATGTGGGGCGCAGATTTTAGCCTGCTTATTTTTTGCCCCGTTTAATTAATCTGTTTTTACTTATTTAATTTATCCATTCGGATAGTTACCGCACGTTTATGTGCAGTTAAACCTTCAGCATCAGCAAGACAGGTTACCGTCGGCGCTAAATTACGTAAACCATCAGAAGTCAGCTCCTGCACTGTGTAGCGTTTACTAAAGTCAGCCAAACCTAAACTTGAATAGGTACGGGTATAACCGTAAGTAGGTAATACATGGTTAGTACCACTGGCGTAATCACCGACAGACTCTGGTGTCCAGGCTCCTAAGAATATCGAACCGGCATTTTTCAGTTTAGGTTGTAAAGCACGCGGGTCGTTTGTCTGTACAATCAGATGCTCAGGTGCATAACGGTTGGAAATTTCAACCGCTTGGTCGAGATCTTCACAAATAATGTTAACGCTGTGTGCTAATGCTTTTTCTGCAATTTCGCGGCGCTCTAATACAGCAACTTGCTTGTTAATCTCGATTGCGGTTTGTTCTGCAATCTTTGCACAAGGTGTGACTAAAATAGATTGTGAATCATGGCCGTGTTCTGCTTGTGATAACAGATCAGCTGCGATAAACGCAGGATCTGCATCTTTATCTGCAATCACTAATACTTCCGAAGGACCTGCCGGCATATCAATAGCCGCACCTGCAAAATCATTACTGACTTGGCGTTTAGCTTCTGTTACAAACGCGTTACCCGGGCCGAATATTTTATCAACAGCTGCAATAGTTTCTGTACCATAAGCAAGAGCCGCAACGGCTTGTGCGCCGCCCACAGTATATATTTCATCTACGCCACAAAGTGATGCTGCATATAAAATTTCATCAGCCAGTGGAGGAGGTGAACATAAAACTAAACGGGAACAACCTGCTATTTGCGCTGGAGCACCCGTCATAATAACAGTTGAAGGAAGCGGGGCACTGCCACCTGGAATATACAGACCAACAGACTCAATTGCTTGCGTATGCATTTCACAAACAACACCAGGCATAGTTTCAACACGGATCACATCCTGCTTTTGCGCTTGATGGAACTTAACAACTTGCTGATAAGCGGTTTTAATCGCATTTTTAATATCATCGCCTAAACGTGCTGTTGCTTGCTCGATATCGTCACTTGTTTTGCTGAAGTTATTACCATCGAGTTTGTCAAAACGTTTGGTGTAATCAAGAAGGGCACTATCACCCGTCGCTCGAATAGCAGTAATGATTTCAGACACAGTACTCGAGAGTGCCGAAGAATCAGCCATTGCCGGGCGAGAAAGCAATTGTTGTTGCTCTTCGCCTGATAAACCTGACCAGTTAACAGTCTGCATTCCAGTTTGCATGTTTACTCCATCATTTTTTCAATTGGTAAAACTAAGATAGAGCTTGCGCCTAATGCTTTTAATTGTTCCATTGTTTCCCAGAATAGATTTTCTTTGCTTACCACATGCAGTGCAACGTGGTCACTGTTACCAGCCAGTTCCATTACCGTTGGTCGCTCTGAACCTGGAAGAAGGCTGTTGATTGCTTCTAAGTTGGCTTTAGGTGCGTGCAACATTATGTATTTACACTCTTTAGCAGATTGAACGCCATCAATACGAGTTAAAATACGGTTAACTAAATCTTGTTTATCTGCACTTAATGCTTCTTCTCTTTGCATTAAAACAGCTGTTGAGCGGTAGATAACTTCTACTTCTTTAAGACCGTTTGCTTCAAGTGTTGCACCGGTTGAAACAAGATCACAAATCGCATCAGCAAGACCTGCACGTGGAGCAACTTCAACTGAGCCGGTTAACATACAAGATGTGTAAGGTACGTTTGCTTCTTCCATAAAACGTTTCAGGATATGCACGTAAGTTGTAGCAATACGAAGATTTGCAAGTGACTCAACACCTTGGTAATCAAAGTCATTATCAACAGCTAGAGAAAAACGACAGCCGCCAAATGCAAGCTCTTTAACCACTTTGTGTGCAGTAGGCTCGTTAGCTACAGCACGCATCATGCTCTCTTCTTCTAGTACGTTTTGACCGATAAAACCAAGATCAACCACACCGTCCATTACTAGACCAGGAATATCGTCATCGCGTACACGAAGAATATCAATTGGCATATTTTCACTGTGGGCAATTAAACGCTGTGTGTTTAAATTTACTTTAACGCCACATGCTTTTAATAACTTAACGGTATCGTCGCTTAAACGACCTTTTTTCTGTATTGCGATTCTTAAACGTTGCTCTGACATAGTCAATTTCCTTGCCTTAAAAACTAAAAAACCCTCGGGAGGTTTGCCTTCCGGGGGTTAATTTTGTTGGTAACCACTGGAAGCACATGAAACCTCTCCCAAGAATAAAATCCTGAAAGATTAGGTGATATGGTGATGATGTTGTGCTTTCAGAATAACTTTTTTCACGGTTACGTAAATCTCTTTAAATTTAATTGTCTGTAGAATATCAATCTAGTTATGAAAAGTGAACTGTTTTTTGAGCATAATAAAGATAAATTCGAATACTTATGCATTTTTAATGATTATTCATCGCCTGCAGTTTCATTCTCTAGGGCTGAATTGTTTTCCAATGCCTCTAATTTTGCACGTTCCGCTTTTGAAATATATTTCGGTTTGTGGCTAGGGTTGTTTTTAGCATTCATTCTTTTAATACGTTTGTCGAGAATACTGTTCATTTTTTTCTTTCTGTTCATCATTGTTTCCTAGCTTTTAAATAATGAAGGTATTGTAAAGAACTGCTAAATAAACACAAGTTAAAGCAAAGATAAGCAATAATGGTCAGGCAAATGCCTTTTCCTGTTTGAAACACTGAACAAGTAACTTACGAGAGATTAGTTATTGATAGTAGCTAATTATTAGCTTTAGCTATTTTGTTTCACCATCTATTGTTACTGATTTCGCCAAAAACTACCTATAGTCGAAATATAGTCCTAGCCGAATTGTTTTGCGCGTAGGATTTTTTTTGTAACGTGTGGTTAAACTTTCATAGTTGCTCTTCCGCTTTTGACAGCTGGTTACTTTTCTTTCAACTGCAAGAGTAAGTAGGGGATGCAGAGCTTAGCCCGCTTATAAACCTGAACTGGCGTTCAATTCGCCCACCTTGTTTCACTTGCTAAAGGAATTGACAGATCAAGAAAAACGCTAACCGAGTTGGTTTTTTGAAAGACAATAAAGTTATGGGTGTCTCGCTTCTTATGTTTTGTTTCTATTTAGATGTAATAGTGCGTAATAGGAATATTTAGTTGGTTTGTATAACATACATCGCTTAACGCAATGATTTAAATGAATATAAGGTATGGATGTCCAGCCTTTCCGTTCAACAAGGCCATAATTTTCATGGTGTCTACTTTTCGTGGGTAGAATCATTAACCTTGACTATGTTTTAGTCCACATAATACTTATGGAGGAGTAGTGTAATAATGCTGTCTACTAGTTCGAATTCTTTCACAATCTTTAGTTTATATTTTAGTATTCTCCAAAAGGGAGTATTGATCTCCTTGCTGTTCACCTTAGTTGCCTGTGGTGGTGGTTCAGATGAGAGCAGCACTGCTGTAATTACAGGGCAAGAACTAAACCCCTATTTACCGCCGGATAAGAGTAGCACTTGGTATTACAATGACTCCTCCAGTGGAGTGCGTTTTTCTGACGCTATCGTTGTTGATAATCGTTCTCTCGATGTGTTGGTCTACCCAACCAGCGGGAAAGAATATTACTCTACCGATAACGTTCAAATAGCCATAAAAGGATTTTACGCTCCATCTATCCTCGTATCTGGTGTAGGTACTTTTAACGCTGATTTCATGTTTGATGAAGCGTTGGTTTTATGGAAATCAGGCTATTTAAGCGGTGCTACTGGCAGTATTAACACAAGTGGTACGGTAAACATTAAGCCCTCGTATGGTCTCCGGGGGACTTCACTAACAGGAACCAGTACCTTTCACGGTGTTGAAACTGTTACCGTGCCTTACGGGACTTTTGAAGCTATCCATGTCAGTTATAATATCTCAGTCAGTGCAACCATTGAAGGGCTCAATATTGATATCCCCTGGTCTGGAGAGCTTTGGCTGGTAGAAGGTATGGGGATTGTGCAGCGTTCCGAAAACGGTACAACTTTTATGCTGACAAATTACGATGGGAAGGATTCTGATGGTGATGGTATCTCCGATTTTGTGGATAAGTTTCCCAATGATGCCAATGAGCAGATAGACACAGACAGTGACGGTATCGGTAACAATGCGGATGTCGATGATGACGGCGATGGCGTAGATGACATTAATGACAAGTTTCCGCTCAACCCTGCCGCTTCAGATGATACCGATGACGACGGCATAGATGATAGTAAAGATAACGATGATGACAATGACGGTCATCCAGATGTTAGCGATTACTATCCTTTGGATCCTGAACTTTTCGAGCCGTTAACAACCAATAGCGCAAAGTTTACTTCGACGCCGGTTCTAGGCGACAGTGACATCATAAGTCACACTCTGGAAATCAGTGGCACTAATATTGATTGGACCTTAAGTAGCTCAGCGGCTTGGTTGCAACTTAGTCAAAATAGTGGCTCTGGTGATCAGCTGGTTACCCTGACAGTTGATGCTAACAGCTTGAGTGTTGGGCTGCATGAAGCGCAGCTGACGCTTACTAATAAACTGGATGCAAGCGAACAGACAATTGCAGTTACTACAGATATAATCCTACCGACACTCTCTTTGTCTGTCGGTGCCATTAAATTAGATGGTACATACAGTTGGAAAGATCTGGCTGAATCGTTGCAGATCTCTCTTAACACTGGGAATAACAGCTATGGCTTAACCTACAGCATCAATTTCCCCAATAGTGGAGTTTTCAGCGTGGATGCGGTTACGGCCGTGAGTGAAAACCTTTCAGGCATTGATGTTGAAGTAATTGATCCCGCCGAATTAACTGAGGGCGTGTACGATGGTGAAATTATCTTTACTGCAACCGTTATGGACGAGGAGATTAGCGCTACATTGGATGTCGAGGTACTGGCCTCTAAACATCTCCTGCTGGTGCCAGACAGTGGCGTTGCACTGTCAAAATTTGTAACTGTGGATAAATTAAGCCATAGCGTTGATATCCTCGACAGTTATGGTTTAACGTCAACCAACTGGATCGCGACCACATCTGCGCCATGGATAACGGTTACCGCAGCAGGCACCATCTCTGATGTGTTAACCATAACCGCTGATGCAGCTGGCCTTACGGTTGATACCTTGCATACTGCGACAATTACAGTGAGCTCAAGTGATGCTGGTATCGAAAATTCGCAGACCATTAATGTCGGCTTCTGGGTAGGCAGTAGCGATCCGGCTGCCAGCACATCTATTAATGCAACATATTCGAAAGTGACCTCAGATCCTGTTCGCCCCTATGTTTATCTTAATGCGGGCGGAACTAGTATCGATGTTTATAACGTCTATGATCAATCTTCCGTCACTACCATCAGCGCAGTGGGAACCACTCTGGGTGAGATGGAGGTGAGTGCCGATGGTCAGTATCTGTATGTTGCCGACACCAATGATGATTCGGTAATCATCATTGACCTTGATAACACTAGCAATCGCAGTAGTTGGACAAGTACTGATTCACTAGCAGCAGGTTTTACCCTATCAAAAACAAATGATCGAGAGTTATTAATCTCAGGCTACGGTAATCTATATGACGCGCAAACAGGTACTCTTTATGTTGGCGATGCTCACCGTTCTTACTATGGTTTTAACTATCTGGATGCCAGCCTGTTTGGTAATCGCTTCTGTGCAGTTAATTCTGGTATCAGCCCCTATACAGTAACTTGCTATGACCTTAACTACAGCAGTTACAGCGATCAAGTATTGGTTTCAATGATTGACGGTGCAGTGCCGCATGGTACTGGCAGTAATGGCCGTGATGTGGCATTAAATAATGAGGGCACGATAGCTTATACGGCTAGTGGTGCGCCTTACGTCTTTATTCCTATCAATATCGACACGATGACCGTTGGCGTAAACCTACCTGCAGATTCCTATCCGACCGCAGTCGAAATTGGTCCCGATAACGCGCTTCATGGAGCCAGCAGTAGCTCGTACGGACCAACGGATATATGGATCTATGAAAGCAGTGGCATATTACGCACTTCTGATTACATTTCAGGCTACACGGATGAGATATTGGACAGAGCATTAGCTATTTCTGGTGACGGCTTTATCAGCATCGCCATAACCTCAAACCCATCGGTAGCTTTTGTTAGCGGATTCTGACGAAGTGCAGTGCATAGCAATAACGTAATCAAGCGAAGAAAAGGAAACTCACTTTATAGAAGTTATTAAAGTGAGTTTTCAGATGTTTATCTGCGGATATGCCATTCTTTAAATACCGAGACTAGCTCTCCATTTTAATTTCATAAGGGCAGGGTAAAAGGGTACTAAGCCTTGGTGGTGACAAATGGTTGGTAGCAGTTGGTGTTCATGGCCAAATTATCGTAGTTAATCAAGAATCAAAAACGGTGATTGCTATGTTCGGTAATTAAAATGTGCGTCATAGCGATCGTATGGCAATTGGTTACTTCCATACCGTGACCTCTGCACTCAAAGCTGCAATCAAGTAATTGAACTAAAAAGAAAAGCTTTCTGGATTTACTGACTAATACTCAGCAGTTAAGATAACTATGAGCAGTTGAATTACCCTACACTTTGTTTACGTAAGGCTCTAAGATTTATTAATTTTTAGAGCCTTTTATTTTTAAGTAATATCAGCTTGTTAGAAAACAATTTAGCCCACCTGTGTTAAATAATTCTGGAAATGCTTCGTTACAAAATCGATAAATGCTCGGATTCTAGCGGGTTGGTATTTGTCTTGCTGATAAAGTAAAAATAATGGTGTAGGGGGGATCTGCCATTCTTTAAATACCGAGACTAGATCGCCATTTTTAATTTCATCAGGGCAGTAAAGGGTGGGTAAACGGACAATACCATTACCTGCTTTCGCACCATTTAGCATGACTCTGCCATTTTTACAGCGAAACGTCCCTTTAATCGGAATTTCAACTTGATTATTAACATCTTCAATATGATGAAAATGCCAGTGATTAATCGATCCGGTAATGCATAGGTGATCTTGTAACATTTTAGGATGGTTTGGATAACCATGTTTTTCTAGGTACAAGGGGCTCGCTAAGGTATCAATCGGAATATTTATCAATTTCCTTGCGATTAATCCTGAGTTATCTAAATTCCCCATGCGGAAGACCAGATCAAATCCGTCACTTAGCAGATCAACGCGTTGGCTATTGAAATCCAAAGTTACCGTTATATCTGGATATTGTTTAATGAAATTATTAATTATCTTGCAGATGAGCTCCTCACCAATAATGCCACCCACACTATTAATATTAATAGTGCCTTGTAGTTTATGAGCGTTATCCACAGTGATCGC
>NZ_CEZLMY010000073.1:0-12559 GCF_983033635.1 Psychromonas sp.
CTTTTCTTAATCAACACCGTTGGGAAAATGGCCGTTATTTTTTTGCTTATGATGCCGCTTCGTGGATTAGTAAAGCTTACGGTAGTGACTTATCTCTTATTGGTTCATACGGTTACGATAGAAAAGGTGCCAATGGTAAATATTATGTACGGGCGGTTGTAGAGGCTGCTAAAAACAATGCTATTGGCTTTAGTCAGTATACTTTTTTAAACCCAACAACCGAAAAAGTTGAAGACAAGATAACCGCTTCCTTTTACTTTAAACCGTTAAATCTGGTTATTGCAACTGGTGAATACATCAGCACCCTTAAGCAAAGCAAAATCGACGCGGCATTACACGCAATAACCATTGCTAAGTATGGAGAAAATGGTTACTTTTGGATACAAGACAAAGATGGAAAAATTCTTGCTCACCCGAAAGCTGAAATAGTGGGAACAAAGGTTGCCAGCACAACAACCATTGCGGCAAGTATAAAAGGTAAATCTGAAGCCACTGTTAAAATCAATTATGAAAACCCAGCCACCGGACAAGCCGAAAACAAAATTGCTTATGCTCGAAAAATCTTCCCTGAATGGGGTTGGACAATTGTG
The DNA here is from genome assembly GCF_983033635.1 of Psychromonas sp. Lineage (NCBI taxonomy): Bacteria > Pseudomonadati > Pseudomonadota > Gammaproteobacteria > Alteromonadales > Psychromonadaceae > Psychromonas > Psychromonas sp. The sequence continues at coordinate 591 of NZ_CEZLMY010000073.1, forward strand.
ACCGGCGCTTATGAGAGTGATATTATCGCGGTGCAAAAGGGCTTAACAAAGGTTACTGAAGATATTTTTGAGGAAAAAGTTGGCTCGGGGATTATTATCTCATTAGTTTTAATTGTTCTCTCTTTTATTATTGTAATTTGGGTTATTAGTGCCATTGTCAAAGGTCTAGTCGTATTAAAAGATCGCATTGATACTTTATCGACAGGCGAAGCGGATTTAACTTCGCGCATTGATATTGTTTCAAATGATGAGTTGGGAGATATCGGACAATCTGTTAATACTTTTATTATTTATCTGCAGTCGATGATCCTCGATATTTCACAAGCTTCAGCGCATATTACTGAAAACATAAATCAACTCAATATTCAGTCTGAGCAAAATAATAAAGCGTTAATAACTCATGCCGCTGAAACGGAACAAGTTGTGAGCGCCATTACCGAGATGAGCGCGACTTCTGAAACCGTTGCGCAAGGCGCAACTGAAACCGCGACAAATACTCAAAAAGCGAACGATGAAGCGCTATTATCAAAAGATACCGTAGTTGAAGCTTCCAACAGTGTGATAGCTCTGGTGGATGAAGTTGACTCGGCATCATCAAGCATTAATACCATGAATGAAAATACGCTAGAGATCATCAGTGTCTTAAGTGTGATTGGTGCCATTGCAGAGCAGACCAATCTATTGGCTCTGAATGCCGCAATTGAAGCTGCTCGTGCAGGTGAACAAGGGCGCGGTTTCGCCGTGGTTGCAGATGAAGTACGTTCACTGGCAGCACGCACTCAAACCAGTACTGCTGAAATTAATACAATACTCGGCAAATTGCGTAAAGATGCTAGCGATGCAGTTGCTGCTATGGATGTAACCAAAGCAAGTTGTGAGCGCACGGCAGAAAACACTGAGCGCGTGACAGAGAGTTTAGATGCTATGACCAACTTTATTGTGGAAATTAATGATCTTAGTACACAAATTGCAACCGCATCTGAAGAGCAAAGCAGCGTTAGTGAAGAAGTCAGCCGTAATATGAGTAACATTCATCAGATGGTACAAGAACTGACAAAAAATGGACAAGCTAGCGTCGATAGCACACAAAATTTAGCATCTGCCAATGCACAATTAAATGCTTTGGTGAGTAAATTTAAATTGCAGTAGTGAGACCCTGTTTTTATTGAATGGGTATCGTTTATTCGCGATATGATATGGACGGTCCTGCTTTTGGACCGTTTTTTTACCTGTAATATTTTGCTGATTCAATTAAAAAGGCATGTTATTTTTCTTCTTTTTTTGCAGAAAACAATATGCAGCCGAAAAAAAACGATATTTTGTCGAGCAAAAACAACATCTGCGCAGATAAGCTCGATGATTTATCTGTCGATTGCTTAGATAAGCAAACCCCCATGCTTTGCTCTTTTACAAAAAGCGCAGTTAAGTTTCTTTTAAATCCTTAAGTTGCTTTTGTATGATTAACGCGCGTTTTACCAACTTATGATTCGCTTCACAACCTCTAAGTTCTAACTCCAGGATCATTGCATCTAGCAGTTCCGAAACTTCTGCAAGTAATGGCGCAGTTGTGTTGCCTTGAATGCTCATTTTTCACTCCTTTATTATCTTTTTTTATTAATAATCAGTTTATTACGGTCATCCGTTAATGCCGGGATCTCAATCGTGATAAATAGCAGCTGCACAATAATCTTTACTTATCTCAAAGTCGCTTGCAAAAGATCATGGCTAGTTTGTCGATATCCTCACTTTTAAGTATATGACTACTATCCACTTGTTGCGAAATAAAGGTTGAATGATTCATTTAACCATCCTAGATAGTGACAGCTTTTATCTGCTATTGCAGATGAAAGTTAAGAGTACAAAAAAGCCCCTGTTTATTAAAATAAACAGGGGCTTTTTTTATCAGATTAATTAATTTGCTATAACTATTGAGAGAAGTGCTTTTGACAGAAATTAATACGCTCTTCAACGCTCATGCCATGATCATCACCCAAGCTTTCAATGAGCTTCAAACGCGGCAGAATGCCTTGCCCATTGGCAGTTTGAATAGCTAAACCCGGGCGAGCATTTAATTCGAGTAGCATTGGCCCTAAATCGCGGTCTAGTACCATATCGGTGCCTAAATAGCCCATGCCAGACATCTCATAACAGCTAGCGGCTAAATAGATAAGCCGTTCCCATTTTGGAACCTCTAATTTTTTAAGCTCCTTATTGGTATCCGGGTGGTGATGGACAGGCAGATCAAACTGCACGGCATGCAGGGCTTTGCCTGTGCCTATATCAATACCCACGCCAACGGCACCTTGGTGTAAATTAGCTTTACCATCAGAAGCGGCGGTGGAAAGACGCATCATCGCCATTACCGGGAAGCCTTTAAAGACGATCACTCGCACATCAGGCACGCCTTCGAAACTAAAACCATCAAAGGCATTGTCAAACTGAATTAAACCTTCAACTACAGCAACATCAGCACTGCCACCTAAGCTAAATAAACCCGCAAGGATATCTGTTACGTGACGCTTAATTTCAGAAAGGCTTTCTTCACTGCCATTGGGTTTAAAATAACGGCCGTTTTCAATTTTAGTGATAACTAAAATACCTTTACCACCACTACCTTTAGCGGGCTTAATAACAAAGCCTGGGGTATCTTTAATAAACTCTTCTACACCTTGAACTTCTGCCTGCATGGAAATTACTCCCAATAAAGCAGGAGTGGTAACATTAGCATCACGCGCAATAATTTTCGTTTTTAGTTTATTATCAACTAAAGGGTATAATTTACGCGGGTTATAGCGTCCAATATAGCCGCTATTGCGCTGGTTCATGCCCATAATGCCTTTCTGTTTGAGCTTAAAAGGATTACAAAAAAACATAGTTTAGTCCTTATCAGCCAAGGGTTTAAAGCGACGTAATTCTAACAGGCGGTAGCCCGTATAACTTCCCAGTAACAGAACAAAGGCCATCACAACAAACTGTAAGCCAATGAAATTAAACATTAGATGACGTGTAACCTCATTGCTCATGGCAAAGTATGCAAGCACTGCAACCGCCAAACTGCCGCCACCTTGAGTAATTACATCTTTTGCACCCTCCTCTTCCCATAAAACAGACATACGCTCTATCGTCCAAGAGAGAATAATCATTGGGAAAAAGGTGATTTTAAGTCCTTCAGTAAGACCAAGTTTGTATGAGAGTACACCAAACATTGCAATCAGCAGGATAACCATAATGATTACGGTGGATATTCGTGACACCAGTAATAAATTAAGATGTGATAGATATGAGCGGATAAATAAACCAACTGCCACCAATAGAATAAAACCAACCAGACCAGTTACAAGGCTTGTTTGAATAAATGCCATGGCGATTAAAACCGGCATAAAAGTACCGGATGTTTTCAGACCGATTAAAACGCGCATTATAACTACAATCAAAACACCTAAAGGAATCATTAAGATACCTTTAAACAGTGACTGATCTTCAACAGGCAGGCTATGAATTGAAAAGTTGAATAATTGATTATCTTCAGTTTTTTGAAGGATTGCAGCTAATGCCGGCTGCTCTTGTTTAATCATTGAGAAGCTGACTTTGGAGTTCTCACCACCAACAAGTTCAAGCAAGGCTTTACCACTTTGATCCCAAAGCAATAAATTATTACGATTTACTGCTGCTGTATTATTAGCATTAAATAGTTGGGAAGTGATAACCCCATCTTTTTCTTGGAATACTTCCACTATAGGCTGTAAGTGTTGACGGCGACGACCATCTTCTAAGTGAAGCGCACCAACTTTTTTAGTCGGAATTTTTGCTTCATTTAAGAGTGCGATTAAAAGATCTGTTTTTGTTATTTCACTGTTTAAAATCAAGCTGATATTTTGATTCGGGGTTTCAGCATTAAGTACTTTTAACAGTTCGCGAGTTAAACTGAATGCATCCGCGCTGGTTTTATATGCATCTCTGATAATTTCAGTGCCGGCAGCCAAGCTCGCAGCATCATATTCTTTATCGAATAAAGCTGGCATTTCAGTGTATTTTTGATCTTTACTTTTATTATCAGCAAGTACCTGAATATTATAATAAAGCGTTTGTTTACCCGTTGCTTCGCGAATTGCCCATTGAGCTTGTGGCGCAGTGTTTTCATTTAAAAATGAAAGCCCGTAACCAGGTGAAGCCGCATTTTGACTAATTTGGGTGTAACCAGCTTGCGCTTTTGGCGTGGTTAGTGATGCAAGAACAGACTCTCCCATCGCATTAAAATCGACTTTTGCATCAATATTCCAGATGGTACGTGTTTCGCCAGGCAACCAGGGAATATCGAACGCGAAATGGCGTTGTACAGTTTGAAATATGCCTAAAGTGAACAGGCCTGCGACTAAGGCGAAAAAGACAATTCTTGAGTTCATGGGGAGCCCTTACTATTTAGCGTTGTATTTTGGATGAATGTATTCTTTGCTGACGTCAACTAATACAACATCCTGCATAAATGTACGACCGATTAATACAGGGTATACCATATGAGTGCGATCCGTTAAGGTAAACTCTGTTTGATGTGTTACATCACCAATACGCACATGTAATTTAACAACGGGGCGTTCAGTTTCTTCACCAGGTTTACTTGATTGAATAATTTTAGCAATACGTTCAATTTTAGCTTCAACAATTTGCGGATCTAATCCTTTTTCATGACTTAGATTAAAACGCACCCATTTTTTGCCATCGCGTTCAAAACGTTCAATATCAACCGCGTTAATTGAAGAGGTTGCTGCACCCGTATCAATTCTGCCTTTGTAGTTACTTTTAGTCGTTGAAATATAAACCCATTCAGACTGGCCGAGAATTGTTTTATCATCCAGTTTTGTGGCATTTTTTGCGCTTGTTGATTTTGCTAATAAGATTGTTAATTCATCAACTTTATTTTGACAGCCAGTTAAGTTTTTATTGGCTGTAGTTAGCTTTGTTTGTGTTTGCTGGTTAGTTTCTTGTGCTTGCACAAGCTCACCTTGCAGGTTGGTTATTTGTGTTTGTTGTGCTTCATTATCTATGCTGACACAACCTGTGCTTACAAAAATAGCGACTGCAGTTATAAGTGCGGTTTTATTTAAAAACATAAAAATCCCTAACCATTATTATAGAAAACAAAAATATGATGTTATCAGCTTGTAGTTTAAATTGTAGGATTAATCTTAATTTTTATTTGATTCTATTGGGTTTTTTTATCATGTTTGGATCATATTTCTTAACCAGTGTTTTTTATGGACACGCTGGATCACTAAAATAACCTTGAGCAGCTCTTCTGACAGAGTAACAATATACGCTTCAACTAAGCTGAAGTTATAATATTTAACGGCAATATAGGTTAACGGGATACCCACGCACCACATGCAGAAAATATCAATAAATGTACTGTAATTAACATCTCCGCCGCTACGTAAGACGCCGATAATACCAATAAAGTTAATAACCCGAACAAACAACGCACATGCCAATACCAGTAAAACCTGGGATGCACTTTCGCTTGCACTTAATGATAGGGCCGGGAATAGTGATAATACGGGCTCTCTAAATATAATAATGATAGGGGTAAAGATAAATGCCAGAATGGGTACAAACAGGATAAATGTCCAGGCTTGTTGCCAGGCTATATTAAATGATTTTGCCCCGAGCTGATGTCCTATCATAGTGCCACTGGCAATAGCGATACCAATAAACAGTGCAAAAATAGTTTGCTCTATGGTGGATATCATACTCATCACTGCCAGTTCTTGAATACCAATCATGGCAAAAATTAAAGTGTAAACAAAAACACCTAAAGCCCAGCCGCTATCATGTAATACCATTGGTATTGCCAGTTTTATATAACGTTTTATTTCATATCGGCTAAGTGCCTGTTTGATCTCATTTCGCTTAGTGATGATAAATGAGCGTTTTTTAGCAACGAAAATAAGCAGTAATAATAACTGGATGGCCCGCGCGATTAACGTGCCCCAGGCGCTACCTTGGACACCCATTGCTGGAAATCCAAGGTGACCAAAAATGAATATATAGTTAAGCAGAGCATTAATAGGTATAACCAGCATGCTAATGCGCATTGAAGTTTTGGTATCTCCTGCTGAACGTAATGCTGTTTCAACGGGCAGTACAACGGCGGTAAAAATAAAGCTCCATGCAGTGATCACTAAATAATCGTTGGCTAATAATAAAAGCCGAGGGTCATCACTTGCGAGTCCAGTAACGGTTTGTGGAGAGATAGTATAAAAAGCTATAAAGGGAATCGTAATCAAAAAAGTAAACAGGAGTGATATCACTAAGCTGCGTCTTAAGCCTGATAGATCTTTTGCTCCAAAGTATTGAGAAGCAAGTACGCCACCTGCATGGCTGACGCCGACCATCATTAACAGGTTAAAGAAGAATATTTTATTACCCAGGCCAACCGCGGCAATTTCACTTTCACCTAACTGGCCGACCATTAAAATATCAACAAGGCCAAGAAATGAATATAACAGCGACTGGAAAGTAATAGGCAGGGCTAATTGCCAAAGTTTTTGCTGAAAATCCGGATGGCGGAATGTTGCTATTTTATTCTTCATAGGTATTCCTATTGGGAGATTTATACCTGACCACTTGCAAATAGTGCTTGGGGTTAAGCTAAGATGCCGGTGTAAGGCGCTTTAACTCCTTGCTCTGGAACAATTAGCTCCTTGAGTTTATGCCTTGAATCTAGCACTTATCGACTTGCAGATTCCCGCGTTTTAAGTAGCTTGGGTATATTAACTTTTTTGCTGTGAAAAAATATCCCTATCAATATCAATAAGCAGTATAAGTAAAGTGGACTCGAACCATAAGTTTGGTAGGGGGTATTACCAAACGCAGGCTGCACCTTTTTACTTAACACATCTGCAGTATTAGATGGCAGTCTTCCTAACTCATTGCCATAGGCATCAAAAATAGCAGTCACGCCATTATTTGTACTACGCAATAATGGGCGAGCAAACTCTATTGCACGCATTCTTGCAATCTGTAAGTGTTGATCTGGACCAATGGAGTCACCAAACCAAGCATCATTACTTAATGTTAATAACATACCTGTTTTTTCGGCAATGTTTTTGCGTAATAACTCAGGAAAGGCGATTTCATAACATAAAGCTGAGGCTAATGTTGTTTGTCCGCTTTGCAAATTAGGTTGAATTTCATCACCACGCTGAAAGCTCGACATAGGCAGATTAAAGTAGGGCGCAAGGGGACGCAGTAGATCTTCAAATGGGACAAATTCACCAATGGGTAATAACTGATGTTTTTGGTAACGATTTTTGCCCGTTAAAGAGTAACCTTGGCCTAGTGGTAATTTACCTAATGCGATAATGGTATTGTGGTATTCATCACTGGCCGATTTATAACCAATAATGCCAGTAATTAAGGTTTTGTTTTTTTCTGCTAAATTAATTGATAAAGGCTGCAAAAAGCGCTGCATATCAATTTCTAAGGCTGCAATTGCTGATTCTGGCCAAATAATTAGCTCGGGTTGAATGTCTAGTCCTGTTTCACTGAGATCCAGGTATTTAAATAGTGATGGGTAGAGCTGATCAGATTTCCATTTGTCATTTTGATCTATATTACCCTGTACTAACGACACCATTATTTCCGGCTGCAGCTCGTTGTATTGTTGTTTCTGTAAAATATAACCTGTTATTAGCAGCCCGCAAATCAGCGAAATATTTAATACGATTCTTTGTTTTTGCATAAGCAAAGTTAGTGCGCCACAAATAACCATAATTGCCAGTGTTATACCTTGTACTCCCAATATCGGCGCAAATCCGACTAAAGGTGTATCGGCATGGCTATATCCCAGATAGGCCCAAGGAAATCCGGTTAAAATATAACCTCTAAGCCAATCGGAAATTAACCAAAAAACGGGAATAAGTAAAAGATAACGCGTTGCATTTGATAAGTTTAGAAAACGTGTACTTGCCCATAATGCAATCGTTGGAAATAGTGCCAAATACGCACAGAAGATAACAATTAAAAGTGCACTTACTATTGTCGGCATGCCGCCAAAAAGATCCATGCTTACATAAATCCAGTGAATGGTGGCAATAAACATCGATATGCTAAAAGTAAAACTAATTAAAAAATAGCGTTGTGTGCTTTTTTGAACTTGCTGTAATAATAAAAAAAAGCCGATTAATGAGGGATAGAGAACCCACCACTGCTCAAAAGGGGCAAAAGCAAAAACTTGAATTGCGCCCAAAATAAGGGCAAAAATAAGTTGCCCGAAAAGATGCTGTGTAAAACTGTTTAGCTTATTGATGATATTATTGCTCAATATGTTTTAACTCTTTTGGGATGCGAACCTGCAGTTGTACTAAACGGCGGCTGTCGGCATTGGTTACTTTAAAATTATATTCGCCCATTGAGATGCTTTCGCCACGACCAGGCAAGTGTCCAAGTTTATGAATCATTAAGCCGCCAATAGTATCTTGTTCTTCGATATTATAGTCGGTCGAAAAATACTCATTAAAATCATCAATTGATGTTAACGCATTGACCGTATAGGTTCTTTTACCAATCTTGCGAATTTCAGCGACATCGATGTCATCAAATTCATCTTCGATCTCGCCGACAATCACTTCTAAAATATCTTCAATAGTTACCAGCCCTGAAACACCGCCATATTCATCAACAACAATCGCCATATGGTAACGTTGACTGCGAAACTCTTTTAATAAAGTATCTAAGCGTTTACTTTCAGGAACAACGACCGCTTCTCGGAGAATATCTTCAATTTTAAAGCCGTTTGCTTCACTGGTGAAGCCATATTTAATAAGATCTTTTGCAAGTAATAAACCGACAATATGGTCTTTATCTTCAGTGATTACAGGAAAACGGGAATGTGCAGACTCAATTAATTGCGGTAAAAACTGTTCAACTGTTTGATGCAGGCCTAGTGTGATCATTTGTGAACGAGGGATCATAATATCGCGGACACGTAGCTTGGAGACATCTAAAACGCCTTTGATCATATCTTTGGTTTTTTGATCAATGACTGCACGCTGTTTCGCGCCATGAATGATTTCTAGTAATTCTTTTTGGTTTTTAGGCTCTCCTTGGAACAGATTGCCAATTTTATCGAGCAGTCCTGATTTTGAACTATCTTGTAATGATTCTGTTTTGTCTTCTGACATTAATTTTATTTACTCTTTTTCACTTAAATAGGGATCTGCAAAACCAAGTTCGATTAACAGTTTTGTCTCAATGGCTTCCATCTCAACAGCTTCTTTCTCGATGATATGATCATAGCCTAACAGGTGCAGCGTGCCATGAATAAGCATATGAGCCCAATGTTCTGTTAAGGTTTTATCTTGTTGTATAGCTTCATTTTCAACCACTTGTTTACAGATTACCAGATCACCGAGTAAAGGTAATGTGATCCCGGGTGGATTTTGAAAAGGAAATGACAGCACATTGGTTGGTTTATCTTTGTTCCGATATTGAAGATTTAGCTGCTGGCTTTCATCAATATCAACAATACGCACTGTTAGTTCAGCTTCTTGTCGCTCCATTTCAGAGCCTGCAATAATGGCAGTTTGGATCCATTTTTCAAGAGAGGCCAAATCAGGTAGCGAATCTTCATTTGCACTGGCAATTTGTAAATCAACAAACAGATCCATTATTTATTTTCCGATTTAGCGGCTTCAATTTCAGCGTTACGTTCAAAGGCTTCATATGCTTTAACGATTCGCGCAACAACGGGGTGGCGCACAACATCATCGGCTATAAAGAAACTAAAGCTGATATCGTCTTCAACATCACCGAGTACTTCAATCGCATGGCGCAGGCCTGATTTTTGACGATGCGGCAGATCGATTTGCGTGATATCACCCGTGATCACCGCGGTTGAATTAAAACCGATACGGGTTAAGAACATTTTCATCTGTTCAACCGTGCTGTTTTGCGCTTCATCTAAAATAACAAACGCATCATTTAAGGTACGGCCGCGCATATAAGCGAGTGGCGCAATTTCAATAACATTACGTTCAATTAGTTTTTCAACTTTTTCAAACCCGAGCATCTCAAATAGGGCATCATAAAGTGGGCGCAGATAAGGATCCACTTTTTGCGACAGATCTCCAGGTAAAAAACCGAGTTTTTCACCCGCTTCAACTGCTGGACGGGTAAGTAGAATACGGCGCACCTCTTGGCGCTCTAATGCTTCAACCGCACAAGCAACCGCTAAATAAGTTTTTCCGGTACCAGCAGGACCGACACCAAAACTGATATCGTTTTTTAAAATGTTATTAACGTATTTAGTCTGGTTTTCACCACGCGGCTTGATTACGCCACGTTTAGTTTTAATCGTCAGACTATGGGAACTGCTTTGATCGTTAACTGGTTTTACTTCTAGCAGGCGGTGATTAGAGATTAAGTCTTGCAGTGCAAGATGCACATCACCGTCCGATAAACTAGGGTTTTTACCTTTTACCGTTTGTGTCTCAATATACAGCTCTTTTAAAAGATCGCTACAAGCCTGAGCATAACGATGCTCACCAACAACTTGAAAGTGTGAGTTTTTATAAATGATCTCAACACCTAAACGACGTTCAATCTGCTTAAGATTGTCATCAAATGCACCGCATAATACTGCTAATCGGTTAGTATCTGCTGGCACTAAATCAAGATAAACCGTAGTCAGTTTTGTAGTCAAAATAGTTAACGCCTTTTATTCTGGAGTAAATGTTGAAACACCTAATGTGTCTTCATGTTTATTAACGATATCGCTAGGGCGAATTGATTCACGTAAGTTCATTTCAGACTCGCCACGGATGAATTTACCGCGAATCGAGTTGCTATGTACTTCAGTAATTTCCACATCTACAAATCCACCGATTGAGCGGTGATCACCTTCAAAGTTCACAATACGGTTATTTTCAGTACGTCCGTATAGCTCCATAATGTTTTTACGCGAAGGACCTTCCACTAAAATGCGCTGCACAGAGCCCACCATACGACGACCAATTTGTTGAGAATACTGATGAATTCGGTCTTGTAAAATCGCTAAACGTTGTTTCTTAGTTTCAAGGGTTACATCATCAGGCATATCAGCAGCGGGTGTGCCGGGACGCTGGCTGTAAATAAAGCTGTAGCTTGTATCAAAGCCGATATAATCGATCAGATCCATAGTCTGCTCAAAATCTTGATCGGTTTCATTTGGAAAGCCAACAATAAAGTCTGAGCTGACAGTCAGATTAGGACGAACAGCTTTTAAACTGGCAATTATTTCTTTGTATTGTTCGGCAGTGTGACCACGTTTCATCAGATTCAAAATACGATCGGCACCGGCCTGCACAGGTAGATGTAAGAAATCAACTAACTCAGGGGTATCTGTATAAACATCAATAATATCATCTGTAAAATCGATTGGGTTACTGGTGGTGTAGCGTAAACGGTCAATACCATCGATTGATGCTACATAACGTAATAACTCAGCAAAACTGCAAGTGCCGCCATCATGGGTTGCACCAACAAATGAGTTTACATTTTGACCTAACAGGTTAATTTCACGAACACCTTGTTCTGCTAATTGCGCTACTTCTAATAAGATATCATCAAGTGGGCGGCTTACTTCTTCACCACGCGTGTAAGGAACAATACAGTAGGTACAGTATTTAGAACAACCTTCCATAATAGATACAAATGCAGTTGCTCCTTCCGCTCTTGGCTCAGGTAGTGAATCAAATTTTTCAATCTCAGGGAAACTGACATCAACAACGGTGCCGTGATCTTGTTGAACCTGTTTAATCATCTCAGGTAAACGATGCAATGTCTGCGGGCCAAATACAATATCAACATAGGGCGCGCGGCGACGAATTGCTTTACCTTCTTGGGAAGCAACACAACCACCGACACCAATTACCAAATTTGGTTTTGTATCTTTTAATTTTTTCCAACGCCCCAGCTGGTGGAATACTTTTTCC
>NZ_CEZLMY010000073.1:12569-17100 GCF_983033635.1 Psychromonas sp.
TCCTGGGCTTTTTCACGGATTGAGCAGGTATTTAATAAAATAACGTCAGCATCTTCTGCATTTTCAGTTTTAATATAACCGTTGGTTGAATTTAAAAGATCGGCCATTTTAGATGAATCGTATTCATTCATCTGGCAACCCCAAGTTTTGACGTGTAATTTCATGCTCATAATCTGCTGCTCATACTGTGGTTCTAAAATAAAGAGGTCGCATTTTACGCAGATCAAGACTAACTTGCTACTTTTTGTTTAGCTATCTATTGCTCCTGAAAAAGTCGGCTAAATTTCTCCATTCTTTATCATAATTTGCTTATACCCAAACTACTTGAAAATGCATCTTCAAGTAATTTGGGTATACAATGCTGTTTGTTGATATTTAAAAGGAAAATAATAATGCAAAACAGACAAGTGATTGTGATTGGCGGCGGCATGGTCGGCGCATTAACTGCATTATTGTTAGCCAAACAGGGCGACTCTATTCATCTTGTTGAAAAAACGCCTTGTATTCACCCCCTTGAAAATGAAGCTTTTGATTTGCGTGTCTCGGCGTTTAGCGCACAAAGTAAAAAACTTCTTGAGTTGGCTGGAGTATGGGATTTGCTCCCGAAAAATCGTTTGTGTGCCTATCAAAGATTGCAGACATGGGAAAAAGGCAGTCAGAAACTCTGCTTTGATAGTAAAGAGATTGGTATCGATGCCTTAGGTTATCTTGCCGAAAACCGTTGGATCCAGGCTGTTTTATGGCAAGCCCTGAAAACGCTCAACAATGTAACCTTTTACGATAACAGGCAAGTTGCCAGCATTCATAATTCTGACTCAGGCGTGTCAGTTAACTTAGATAATAATCAGCAAATTCAAGCGGATCTTTTAATTGCTTGCGATGGGGCTAATTCAGCGCTGCGTCAATTATTAAATATCGGTATTACGGCTTGGGATTATCGCCAGAAATGTCTGTTGATTAATATTAAAACCGATAGCGCTCAGCAAAATATTACCTGGCAGGAGTTTCGTGAAACAGGGCCGTGTGCCTTTTTGCCGCTTGCAGAAAACAATGCCAGTTTAGTCTGGTACCACAGCCCGCAAAAAATTAACCATCTGAAATCATTATCTAACCAGCAGTTAAAACAGGTGATTGTTGATGAATTTCCACCATTGCCGTTCGATTTTAGCGTCGAAGATAAAGGTGCATTTCCTTTAACACGTCGTCATGCGCAAAGCTATTTTAAGGGGGCATCTGTACTGTTGGGCGATGCGGCACACACCATTAATCCATTAGCAGGGCAGGGGGTTAATCTTGGTTTTAAAGATGTAGAATGTTTAGTGGATCTATTGCAAAACAGCTCAGATTTGCCAATACCTGTTTTGTTAAAACGTTATGAATGCAAACGAAAACCTGCGAACTTGCTGATGCAGAGCGCAATGGATCTGTTTTATAAAGGCAGCAAATGTGAATTGGATTCAGTGCGTCTGTTACGTAAGGGAATTTTGCATTTAGCGCAGAATAGCGGGGTAGTTAAAAATAAAGTGATGAAGTATGCGATGGGGCTTTAGCCTTTTTATCATCTGGCGGACAAAAGCCCGATCGAGCAGGGCGTAAACATGGGGATCTTATCTGTTTAAGCAAACAGTAAGCGAAACTGCTTAGGTGTCATCTGCTTACACTGTTTAAACTGGCGGTTAAAATTCGATAAATTACTAAAACCGACTAAGTCTGCAATTACTGCGATGCTGGTATTGCTGTTAACCAAAAGTTCACAGGCTTTGCCTATCCTAAATTCCTTAACATGATTAGAAAAGCTGCATACAAAATGGCGCTCAAAAAGCCGATAAACGGTGCTTTCACTGACATGTATCTCATTACATAAGTCAATAACTTGAATATTATTACGGTAATTTAATTCAATATAATTAGAGATTTTCCGTACCAGCTTTAACTCTTTTGGATTGTCTTCAATCTCGGGCAAGCTGTAGGTATTTAACCGTTTTACCTGTTTTGCCTCACTTAAAATAATCAGGACTTCAATTAAGCGGCTAAATCCCATCGCAGGACTGAAAGCTTGATGCTCTTGTAAAAGTTGAAATACACGCTCAGCTGTCAATTCGTCAAACTGCAATCCCTGAATCGAGCGACTTAATAAAGATTTCAGATTATTAAGCTCAGGCAGCTGATGAATCAGTTGGTTTATCCATTGCTGGCTAAACCATAAGATATAGGTGCTGTTATTTTGTTTATCTGAATCAGCTTCGTGGATCACAGTATGAGGCAGTTTAGGGCCAAAGATAGTCAGGTTATTATGTTTTATTTCACCAATGTAGTCACCGGCAAACAACTTTCCGCTTAAATGACGGTGCAGTACAACCTCATATTCAAAATGATAATGCCAGTCAAATTGTGCATCACAACAATCATAACGGTGGATTCGCCAGCTAAAATCACGCTGATTGCTTACTTTTTCAATTGTCGGTTTCAATACAGATACCTTTTCTATCATAGCCGCCTTTGCATATGATAGGATAGTATCAGAAGTGGCCTGAAAAGAATCACTTGTTGTGCCTTAAATTGCTAAATTACGTGCATAAATTATTCAATTATGAAGGAGCGCAACATGTTATTTAGCAAACAATCGATTATCTATTTATTGACCTGTTTTTTTATCGGGCTAAGTACCGCCTTCATTTATCCTATATTAAGTCTTTATCTGATTGAGGAAGTTCACGCTACACCAATAAGCATGGGTATTTTGATTACTTGCATGGTTTTAAGCGGGGTATTGGTCTCGCAATATATTGCCAAAAAATCAGATAAGGGTTTAAGTCGCAAGTATATTGTTTTAGCGGGCCAAACTGGGTTTATTATCACTACGATTTTTTTGGCAATGAGTCATCACTATTACACTATATTGTGTGCGGTTATTTTTTTTATGTCGTTAAGTGCGGTTTGTTTACCGCAAATTTTCAGCATGGGGCGTGATTTTGCAGATAACCAGCTTGCTGATAAAGCGGCAGTATTTGTTACTATGATGCGTGCAGCAATGGCTATGGCGTGGGTGATTGGACCACCAGTGGCCTTTTTAATAAATGATTCTTTCGGTTTTAAACAAACGTTTCTGCTTGCGGGTTTTTTTGCTGCAGTGGTATTTATTATTGTTTGCTTTGCTATGACTGATAGCCAGATTAAAGAAGAGCAGGTTGAGAGCGAAAACGTGAATTGGCTAAAAATATCTGGCGTCTTATTCTTTTTGATATCCATCTTTTTTGCCTTTAGTGCCAACAATATGTACCTCACATCAATAAGTCTTTATATCACTCAAGAGTTAAATTTTGACTCTAAATGGGTGGGCTACCTGATGGGAATTGCGGCCTTTGTTGAAATCCCAATTATGTTAAGTGCGGGTTATCTTGCGCCGAGGTTCGGTGCAACGCGACTAATCTATATCGCTTGTATTAGCGGCCTGCTATTTTTTGCTGGTTTGCTAGTTGCACAACAGCTCTGGCAGTTTATGTTACTGCAGCTATTTAACGGTGTGTTTATTGGTATCAACGCCAGTTTAGGTATGCTGGTTGTACAGGATTTGATGAAAAAACAGATAGGTTTAGCCTCAACACTGTTTAATAACAGCATAATGCTCAGCATATTATCAAGCAGCCTAATAGTGGGGGGGATCGCACAATATTTCAGTTATTATGCGGTATTTATCGCCGCAGCCCTGTTTTGTTTAATTGCTCTGTTTTTCATGTACTTAGCAGAAAGGGAACGCTTGGCGTTAAAAGCTGAGTTTAATCAACAAGCCTGCATTGATTAATTGTCCAGTTAACCTGTAGTTTTAAAAAGCCCGAGAGATTAACTAGCGGGCTTTTTTTGGGCGCTTTGGCAGAGAGCTTGGCTATAAGCTCATTTTGCTATCAGGCGGATTCACCTTGCCAACTGAAGTGGCGATTTTCTTTTTGAGCGCTCAAGCCATTTTCTGAATTGCTTTGCTATTCTAATACATTGAATTACCTGCAAAATAAAAGCGGATCTCCCGCCTTGTAGGTGGTGTTAATTCAGGTTGGCTATTTAGTGAACATAGGAAGGAGGTTTGAACGATGCTGTGTTTCGAGGGGAAGAGTAGACGACCGCAAAAAGAAGAAATCATCTATCAATTAGTGCTAGGTAAAACCGTTACGTATTTTCGTTATATTCATTGAGACACTCATACGAACCCATTTCAAATTCTCGGCAAATCCATGGTCGATTTTCGTAGATTGTACACATCAAGGTATCGCGATCTAAGGCTGAACACCAACCATCATCTAAACGAGCCATAACTTGACCTCCCCAGGCATCAGCTGCAATATGTTCCTCTGGCACACCAGTGTCAGTAACAATCATAACTTCTAAACGACAACAGCAAGCTTGGCATTTTGCACATGTTACTTCAGGATCTGGCAGATTTGTTACTTCAATAGTCATAGATAACTTCAGTATATTCAATTACCGACATACTACGCTAAATCAACCATTTTCACGAAACTCATTTGGATCTATACGC
>NZ_CEZLMY010000074.1:0-3721 GCF_983033635.1 Psychromonas sp.
GCTTACCACTGCATCAGCAGTATCTTTTTTCAGATGACCATACATTTTATCTTCATATTCAGGAATCAGGCTGTCAATTGATTTACCTGTTGAACAGGAAAGTAAACTCAGCAAGTTTGAGACACCCGGCTTGTTAGCAGTATCAAAGTAGATACGTGCTTTTTCATCAGAATCTGTCTCTGCACTTTTTATTTTCTTAATAATTTTCTTTGGATCTTCTAATAAACCAATAAAGTTTTTGGCATTATCATCAGACTTGGACATCTTTTTAGTTGGCTCCTGCAAGCTCATAATGCGTGCGCCATGCTCAGGAATATACGGATCAGGTACAACAAATGTATCACCGTAGGCATTATTAAAGCGAGTTGCGATATCACGCGCTAATTCAAGATGCTGCTTTTGGTCACTACCGACAGGAACACGATTTGGGTTATAAAGCAGAATATCTGAAGCCATTAATACTGGGTAGCTAAATAAACCAACATTAATATTAGTCACATTCTTTTGCGATTTATCTTTAAACTGCGTCATGCGGTTTAATTCGCCCATCTGTGTATAACAGTTTAAAATCCATGAAAGCTCTGCATGTTCAGGTACTTGAGACTGAATAAACATAGTGCTTTTCTGCGGGTCAATGCCCACAGCTTGATACATAGCTAAACCATCATAAATAGCACGACGTAATGCTTTTGGATCTTGGCGTACTGTAATTGCATGTAAGTCAACTAAGCAGTACAGACAATCGTGTGTTTCTTGCATCTCAACCCATTGACGTAACGCGCCCATGTAATTACCTATGGTTAATGAACCAGATGGTTGGCAACCGCTTAATACTACAGGTTTAGTCATTTTACTTTCCTTGCTCTGCTTTTACAGCAGATCTAATAATTCGTTGAATTGATTAATAATAAAGTCTGGGTTGAGTGTCGATACAGGCTCGCCGTAGTTATAGCCGTAAGTGAGTGCGATGGTTCGTACGTTTGCATTTTGCCCCGCTAAAATATCATTGCGGGAATCACCAACCATTATTGTTTCAGCTTTACTCACTACGAAATGTTCACAAGCAAAATCAACCTGCATTGGATCGGGTTTGTTTCTGCTAAGTGTATCGCCACCAAGTACTAAATCAAAGCTATCTGCAATATTAAAAAAGGACAACAATTGAGGTAAAAACTGTTGCGCTTTATTGGTAATTAAAGCGGTTTTATAACCTTTGTTTTTTAAGGCCTGTAACGTTTCTGCGACACCATCGTACAAACCTGAAGCACTGTTTAAATAATGCTGATATTGTTTTTCAAATGTAGCTAACGCTTGCTCAAAATATGCTTGATCATAGTCATTTTTGCCAACGTGAATAAGTGCACGCTCAACCAGTTTAGGCAAGCCGTTACCAACCCAGGTTTTGATCTCCTGATCCTGGCAATGCTGCAGCTGATACTCATCAAGCATCGCATTAAGACCAAGACGTAAATCAGGCACGCTATCCACCAGCGTACCGTCCAAATCAAAACAGATAAGTTTAATTTCGTTTATTTTAGCCATCAATAGAGCCTTAAACGCCAGCTAACTCACTGCGCATCTCATCAATGACTGCTTTGTAATCGGGCTGATTAAAAATAGCCGAGCCTGCAACAAACATATCAGCACCCGCTTGTGCAATCTCTTTAATATTATCCGTTTTAACCCCACCATCCACTTGCAAACGAATATCGCGACCACTGCTTTTAATCAGGGCTTTTACCTGACGTAATTTCTCAAGTGTATACGGGATAAATGATTGTCCACCAAAACCAGGATTCACAGACATTAATAAAATAACATCTAATCTATCCATAACATGGGTTAACACTTCAAGTGAAGTTGCAGGGTTTAAAACAAGCCCCGCTTTACAGCCATGATCTTTAATCAGTTGTAAACTGCGATCAACATGCTCAGAAGCTTCCGGGTGAAAGGTGATAATTGATGCGCCAGCCTTAGCAAACTCAACAATCATAGTATCAACGGGTTTAACCATTAAATGTACATCAATTGGCGCAGTAATACCGTATTCACGTAGTGCTTTACAAACCATTGGCCCAATCGTTAAATTGGGTACATAGCGATTGTCCATCACATCAAAATGCACCACATCGGCACCAGCGTTTAATACTTTTTCAACATCCTCGCCTAAACGAGCAAAATCTGCAGAAAGAATTGAAGGGGCAATTAAATAGTCGGTCATGGTTTGCTTCCAGTTTCAAAAATTGAGCGCTTATTCTACCGAAGCAAAAGCCAACAGACTATTTTTTATTTTAAGGTTTTTGTTGTGCGGCAAGCTTTTACTGTGCTGCAAATAGTGCAAATATCTCAGCAACAGGCAGGCGTGTAGACGACTTGCTACTGATGGTACGTGATACCAGTACTTTGTCACAAAGTGCATCACGATATAGCTCTTGCGTCAAAGTTGTATCGTGATTACTTAATAACACGCAACACTTTGACTCTCTAGCCAATTTTGCAAGATTAGCTTGATCATCTAAAGTAAAACCATTACTCGCATAACTGGTAAATGAAGCACTTTTACTGAGAGGTACATAAGGAGGATCACAATAGATAACATCATCGTCACGTAAATACTGAAACAGCTTTTGATATGGTTTGCAGGTAAAAGTCGCTTTTTTAGCTTTTTCAGCAAAAAACAGTAACTCTTTCTCAGGAAAATAAGGTTTTTTATAACGCCCAAATGGGACATTAAAACCACCACTTTTGTTATAACGGCATAACCCGTTATAACCATGGCGATTCATATAAAGAAATAATAAAGATCGTTTGTAAAGATCTGTGCTGGCGTTAAACTCTGCACGAAGCTGATAATAGACAGCTTCATCATTAAACTTTTCCTGGAAATAATGTTTTGCATCAACAATATACTGCTTGGGTTTACGCTTGATAATTTTATACATTTCTATCAAATCAGGATTAATATCATTAAGCAGATATTCATCGAAATCACTATTCAAAAAAACCGAAGCGGCACCAACAAAAGGCTCAATTAATCGTCTTCCTTTTGGTAAACGTTGGTTAATCTGCTCCGTTAGTGTGAATTTACCACCTGCCCACTTTAGAAATGCTCTATTCTTTTTATTCATTATTTAATCGTAAATCCTGGTGAACAAGCTGATACTTTTTAATCCAACTATCCATATTTGCCAATGAGCCTGGTAATGTTTCACTCGCCCTTTTAGCCGACAACCGGCTCTCATACACTCCAAAAATAACCACATACCAAGGTTTATTATTACGTATCGTTTGATAAACATAAACGCTCGGTTGCGGTAAATTATGTTTAGATATGAACTGCTGCAATGACTTTTCAGATCCCATTGCAGATAACTGTAATGTGTAACTTGAAGGTGCGAACGCTAATAACTGCGAGCTTGCAGTGAAAATTAAACTTTCTTCCTTGCCAATAACTGGCTTTTTATTTTTTGCCGGCAAGGTGACTTCTGGTTTTAGCTCTAATGCAACAACCTTCTCCGCCGTCACAATATCTTCAGTTTCAGGCTGATCTGCTACAGTGGTGTTTGTTTCAATAATTTGGACCGCTGATGTAACGCCATGTTGCCCTTTTGCTTGCGCGACATCAGGTGGTGAAATTTCAGTATCAACAGACTCTTGTTCATTTTTAATATCTTTAACGTCTTCGATATCTTTAACGTCTTCGATATCTTTAACGTCTTCG
>NZ_CEZLMY010000074.1:3821-16857 GCF_983033635.1 Psychromonas sp.
ATATCTTTAACGTCTTCGATATCTTTAACGTCTTCGATATCTTTAACGTCTTCGATATCTTTAACTTCTTCGATATCTTTAACGCCTTCAATATCTTTAACTTCTTCACTATCTTTAACGTCTTCAATATCTTCAATATCTTCAATATCTTCAACGCTAACAACATACTCCTTTTCAAGATCGGGTAAGTTTAATATATCTTGCTCAGAAATAATCACACGTTTTACGCTTGTATCACTGACACCAACAGCCAGTTGGTTATCATTGATCTGCGGGTTTGCGTTGTTTGACCAGCTGCCAGCTAATTCTTCTACCAATGTAGGCTGAACTTGCTCTGAGACAACATCATTGGTGACTAACTGCGTTTCATTTATCTCGTCTAATAAGGCACTTTCATTTTCAATAACCTCTTCAACTTCAATAAGTGGTTTCAATGGCTTAAAAAATTTAGGGTAAAGGTAATTTGCAAGAGAAGCAGCAACCACCAGTAAGGCAATCATTAATAGAATCGCAGGCAAACGTGTTTTTAGCCAAGTGGGTTCGTTATTTTCTAATGCCCCCTCAATAATTTGCTCTGCTAATTGAATTATTTTTTGAGGAATTCCAGCACAAGCCCTTAACTGCTTCAATAATGCATCTTGATGTTGAATTTGAGGTTGATAACCAGTTTGCTTGAAAATGTGATTTAATAAAGTATTAGACTCATCTCTAGTAAGTTCCCCTAATTTAAACTCCAAACAAGCACACCTCTTATCTATATTTTGGGTAGCCTGATTTACAAGAGTAATCATTCGCTGATTACTGTTTTCATCCGCCAGTAATAAAACATTAATTTCACTGTCAGCAAACTGCTCTTTTTGTGTGATGACTTGCACTAATTCGACTAACAGATCTGCGCAAAGATAATGTGCATTATCCAAAATAATTAAACGGGGAACGTCCGCATTCTGTTTTTCTTGCAGTAACGACATTGAGGAAAGCAAGTTATCCTGCGCGTCAAATAAAGGCTGTTCATACAGCTGCATTATTATTTGCTGTCTAATTTGAGAATTTGATAGCTGATCATTCAACTGTATGAATACTTCCTGAATATTACCAGGAAGTTTATTAGAAAGTTGCTCTATCAGTGTGCTTTTGCCTGCTCCTTTTTCGCCTGAAACAAAAATAAGAGAGGAGGATAAATAGATAATATGCTGCAGTCGATCAATCAACTGCAATTGAGATGGAAAAGATATTAATTGACGTTCGACCATCTGTATTAGTGTTCAATAACGCGACGAAGTAGCGCTTCACTAACATTATCAAATAACTCACTGGTGCCGATAGACGTTGGCAACACCAAACGTAACTTACCATTTAGCACTTTTTTATCAAGTAACATATGCTCTGCATACTGCGCATATGTCATATTTTCCGGTGGGCTTAATGGTAAATCAAACTGCTTGATTAACAACATGATCTTTTCAGCTTGTGAGCGATCAATTAAATCGAGAAGTAATGCAGTTTCGGCAGCTAAGATCATGCCGACAGCAACAGCCTCTCCATGCAACCAGTTTCCATACCCCTGTTCAGCCTCTATCGCATGACCAAATGTATGTCCAAGGTTTAATAATGCTCGAATACCGTTCTCTTTTTCATCTAGAGCCACAACTTCCGCTTTAATTTCACAACAGCGTTTAATCATATAAGCGATCGTATCTGCCTGTAGCGCTTTAATATTTGCGACATTATCTTCTAACCAAATGAAAAAAGATTGATCATAAATGATTCCATATTTAATCACTTCAGCCATACCAGCAGAAAATTCACGCGCAGGTAAGGTTTTAAGACAATTGATATCGATAATAACCGCTTGAGGCTGATAAAACGCACCAATCATATTTTTGCCAAGAGCATGATTGACCGCTGTTTTGCCACCAACAGATGAGTCAACTTGTGATAAAAGAGTAGTAGGAACCTGAATAAATGGAACTCCACGCTGATAACAAGCAGCAGCAAATCCGGCCATATCACCGATAACGCCACCGCCAAGCGCAATAATAGTCGTATCGCGCGCATGTTTTTTTGCAAGCAATGCACTTAAAATAGTTTCAAATGTAGATAGGTTTTTATGCTTTTCACCATCAGGTAAAATAATCTCATCAATTTGAAACTCTTTTAAAGTCTCTTTACAGAGCTGTAAGTAAAG
The DNA here is from genome assembly GCF_983033635.1 of Psychromonas sp. Lineage (NCBI taxonomy): Bacteria > Pseudomonadati > Pseudomonadota > Gammaproteobacteria > Alteromonadales > Psychromonadaceae > Psychromonas > Psychromonas sp. The sequence continues at coordinate 6,010 of NZ_CEZLMY010000074.1, forward strand.
TGGTGCAACTACATCATTGGTCACAATCATCACTTTTTTCCCAGTTATCACACTGGAAAACAGTTCAGAGTGTTCAAGCAGATTTTCCCCAATTGAAATTGGGTAGCTTCGTTCACCTAAATCAACAATTAACTTATCCATTAGAAATCCAGTAATGCAATAATTTGACTAGCAACAACTTTGGCACTCTGTTCATCCGTTTCAATTGTATAATCTGCTACTTCATCATACAGAGTGTTGCGTTTTTCAGCTAAAGCTTCCAGTACAGAGCGAGGATCTTCGGTTTGCAGTAATGGTCGGCGTTTATCTTTTAGAGTACGAGCCAACTGTTTGTTAACACTTGTTTTTAAGTAAACAACAATACCTCGAGCAGATAAATGCGCTCTATTTTCAGGATGAATTACTGCTCCACCACCTGTTGCCAAAACAATACCATGTTTTTGTGTTAACTCATCAATCATGCCTTGTTCACGATTGCGGAAACCTTCTTCGCCTTCAACATCAAAAACCCATGCGATATCCGCACCCGTTTTTTTCTCTATCTCTGCATCTGAGTCATGAAAATTAAGATGCAACATTTGTGCTAAATGACGACCGATTGTGCTTTTACCAGCCCCCATAGGGCCAATTAAGAAAATATTACGTTGTTCTGCCATGTTGAATTATTACTCAAGTGATTGATTACTGGGAAGCCCCTTTATAAAAAAGAAGTGCCGTACATTATCGCAATTGTTAATAACTTATTGCAAGCCCATAAAACAAATAAGCCTGAAGATTAATCTCAGGCTTATTTTCTACTTTTAAAGCGTTTGATGAAAAAAGAGCTAATTAGTATTTAGTTTGCATCACAATGCGAGGTGTTACAAAAATTAATAACTCAGATTTTGCATTTTCGTCAATCGTGGTTCTAAACAGAACGCCAAGATAAGGAATATCTCCTAATACTGGCACCTTTTTCTCTGAAGTGGTGATTCGCTGCTGATAAATACCACCTAAGACAAGAGTTTCACCATTTTCAACCAAGACTTGCGTTCCAATCTCTTGTGTGTCAATCGAAACGGCTTGCCCAATCCCTGTCGGAATAACTTCACCTTTAGAATCCTGGGTAATAATAAGATCTAAGATAACTTTATTATCAGGCGTAATTTGTGGTGTTACCTGTAAGCTTAAGACCGCTTTTTTAAAGCTAACTGAAGTTGCACCAGAAGAAGCGGATTCGACATAGGGGATTTCAGAACCCTGCTCAATGTAAGCCGTTTGCTGGTTTGCAGTGGTGATACGCGGGCTGGCAATAATTTCAGCTTTATTCTCACTTTCCAAAGCAGAAAGTTCTAAATCCAATATCTGACCATCAGCTAACTTCGCAACTTGAAAAGCAATGGTACCCGCAGCCCCGGTAACAGGAAGGTTAACATTTAAACGTTCGGCAACATCTGCTACTGAGCCGCCATTGGCTGCTTCTGCGCCCGCTAATGAGCCAGATGTAGCACTATTACCCCCCGTAGCAGTTACCCCCCATTTGATCCCCAACTCTTCACCAACAGAATCAGTTACTGTTACCATACGAGCTTCAATTACAACTTGGCGTACTGGAATATCTAAAACTTCAATCATCTCTTTTACTGCATCAATAACAGTTGCAGTATCTTTTAATAACACTGTATTAGTTCGAGTATCCGTACTGACTGAGCCGCGGGCAGATAATAAGCTTGCATTACCGCTCGATAACATAGTAGCAATATCAGCAGCTTTTGCGTAATTGATTTGGATGAATTCTGCATAAAGTGGCGCTAATTCAGCAACCTCTTTTTCTGTTTCTAACTGTTCCCGTTCTTTAGCTGCCAATTCAACGGCAGGGGCAATCATAAGAACATTACCATCCATTCGTTTACCAAGACCTTTTACCTTCAAAATAATATCCAGCGCTTGCTCCCATGGAACATCATCCAAACGTAACGTGATATTACCGCTTACAGAATCAGTAATTACCAAATTAAAGCCATTAAAGTCAGCAATCAACTGTAATACAGTTCGTACGGGGATATCTTGGAAGTTAAGAGAAATAGCTTTACCTTGATAAACACTTTCTTTTTGATCTTTTGGTTTTTCTGACACTTCAATCATGAACAGAGTATCTAATTGGTCATAACGATAGTTATATTCATCCTTAATATCAAAAACAAAGCGCGTTTTACCACCTTCTTTAAACGTTTCAACTTTTTCTACAACGGTTGCAAAATCAACAACATCCATAATATATAAAAATTCACTCGGGATGTGGGTGCTTTGGAATTCTGCAATTAATTGCTGCTCTCTACGACGGATATCAACAGCCACACTTGAATTGTCAAGGTACACAAGCAATTTGCCTTGACCTTCAGAGCCACGCTTGAAATCAATTGATTTTATAGTGTTCACATAACCTTTAGGAGCTTCTATAGGGGCTAGAGACACTGCATTTGTCTTAACATCATTTGCTGAAACCACTGCAATTTGACTGCTTGTATCTTGCGCAACCGCAGCTGCCAATGCTATCTCTGTTTCGCTATCAACAGCCGATTCCGGCGTAACATCTCCAAAACGGACAAACAGCTGCTTCCCCTCGTTCACCACTCGATAAGGCATTAACATATCAAGTGAAATAATTAAACGAAGCCCATCAGTGGTTCTTTCAGCTTCGACACTATCAACCCCATTTTTGTCAATTTTAATCGGGTTAAGCTTTAACACTGAGCTGGCATCGTCAACATCAATAACGAGCTTATTAGGACGATAGTGCAGTTTATCAGTGTAACCACTAATCTCATCGGTAAATTCAAATTTCAATTCGAATTTACCATCAACCAATGGATTTACATTTAATTTAATAAGTTGTGATTCAGCTAATACCACTGAAGAAAACAACAACCCCACCATAAAAAAAAGGCTTAAGACTTGCTTTAGGTTTATAATTTTCATGAGTTTAATTTCATCCCTGCTTTAATATCATTCAGACTTCAGCGTAATTTGAGTAATACGCTCTTGCCAACAACCATCTTTATCTGAGGCTAATTCTAGTAATTCAACTTTATTCTTAGTGACTTTTAAAACTTTTCCGTGATTTAACCCTAGGTAATAACCCGGCTTCACCTTGTGTAACTCTCCGCCGGAAACTTGCACAAGCGCCCATAGCTCATCATTAATCCGTAATGTACCTTGCATCATCAGATTATCAAGTGAATACATCTCCAAGGGTTGCTTTTTACGTTCAAAATTTGGCTGCGGACAACTTTTAGGTGTATTTTTTGTTGGTGCAACAACTTCAGCTTTCGGTTCAGAAAAGGGATTACGCCCCTCTTCCTGAGTAAAAACCATTGCATCAATTTTCTTTAAGGCTGGTACCTTATCGTTAATCGGGTAAATTTGAGATTTTGTTTTAACGACAAATTCATTTAGGTCATCAACATTTACTTCCACACATGAAAACAGTGGTAGGGTCATAACTAAAAGGATAAAAAACCTCATTTTTTATCTCCCTTATAGCGATATGTTTTAGCGATAACATTTAATGTTAATAAGCCCTTTGCTCCCTTAGCTAACCTTATATTGTCCAAAATAACAATCCGAGGCAAAGCTGCAATATCAGCAGCAAACTTACCAAGTTCCTGATAACTACCAACAACTTGGATACTGATAGGAACCTCAACAGAAAGCTCCTGATCTTTAATTACACCCCAGTTAATACTTTTAAACTGTAGACCATTATTTGCGCCAATAAAGCTAATATCATCAAGTAAGCTCGCAATTTCTTTTTTGCTTGGTAGCTTATTTAATAATCCATCAAGAATAATATTAATTTCGATCATCTGAGCGCGGTAAGCTTCTAAATTTGCAGATAAAGCCGCTTTTACCTTGAAGTTGTTTTTAAGAACGATCTCTTTTTCTTTAACGCTTTCCAGTTTATCTAGCTGGGGAGTTGTTACATAATAGAAAAATGCACCACTTAAAATTACGCAAACAATAGCGATAAACACACCACGATAAAGTGCTGGCCAGCTACCAACAGTCTCAAAATCTAATTCATTTAAGTCCATTATTTTTCCCCTTTACTTTCAGGGACAACAATAAATTTCATTGCAAAGTTACTCAATTTAATTGGTTTGGAGGGGCCTGCAACGATAGAGCTAATATAGGAATCACCTAACCACCCAGAGCTATCAATGTTTCTCATCATTTTCGCCAGGCGGTTATTGGATTCACTCATCCCTTTTACATCAACCTGTTCATTAGCAAATCCGACATTGTTTAAATAAATACCCGCCGGAACAACATCCACTAATGTATTAAAGAGTTGTGTTGCATAGTTACGTTTTTTTTCTAATTGTTGAATTAGGTTTATGCGACGCTCAAGCTCTGCTTTTTCTTTTTTTATTTGGCTAATCTCGGCAATACGGCGATCTATAATAATTGTTTGAGTTTGTAAAAATTGATTACGTTGCTCCTGTGCAGAAATTAAAGTATCAACATACATCTTGCCACCATAAGATAACCCCAGCACCACAAAAGCACTCAGTACCAATACCACAAAAAACTGCTGTTTCTTTTTCTTTTTGTAGTCATCACGCCACGGCAATAAATTAATATTAGACATTACTGAACCCCTCTTAATGCCAATCCTAGTGCTGTCATATATTTTGCGCCAACTTCACGAAGTAAAATTTTATCGGCTTCATTTTTGTACTCAAAACCAATGAACGGATCGGCAACTTCAACATCTAATTCTAACTCTTCAGCTAATTGCGTCACTAGCTCAGGCATTAATTGACAACCGCCAGTTAAAATTATTTTTTCAACTTCGATATTATTGGGAGCGTTGGTAAACATACGCAAGTCAAAACGTAAATGATTAACAGTCATATTTACAAAGGGTGCAATAACATCAACATCACAATCTACAGGCCAATTATGTTCAGTTTTTATTTTTTCTGCTTCGTTGAACTTAAAACCATAATGATCGGCCATCATTTGTGTACAGAGAGCCCCCCCATGATTTTTAGAACGAGAAAAAATAACCTTGCCTTGATGCAAAATATTAAGCATCATTTGTGAGGCACCAATATCGACAACAGCAATGCCTCTGTCATAATCTTCGCGCACGAACAAAAGCTCACAGGCTCTTGCTAAAGCATGGCTTGCTACATCAACTACTTTTACGGTTAAATTGGCTGCTTCTACACAATCGACTTGCGATAACACAGTTTCTTTTCGAGCTGCGCTCACTAAAACATCATTTAAATCTTTGCTATTGGCGTTTTGAGAAACAACTTCAAAATCCAAAAATATCTCATCTAGTGGAAAGGGAATGCTATTTTCAGCTTCAAGTTCAACTTGAGCCTCTAACTCTAACTCACTTAAATCTGCATTCATTGGGATGACTTTTGTAATAACATCAGCTCCCGTCACGGCAATTGCTACATTTTTATACGAAGTAGGGAAGTTTTTCCGTAATTGATTGATAACCTGAGTTAACTTTGTAATATCTTCAAAGTGATTATCAACAATCAAACCTTTGGCAATGGGAGCTTCTGCAACTGCATCAATTTGAAAAGTCCCCTTCCCCTTTGATATGGCAATCGCTTTGATAGAATTTGAACCGAAATCTATGCCAATTAAAGCATTTGCATTCGCCTTTTTCATATTTGCAAACATAACATCCTTGCCATAATAAATTTAATAAGATATTTAAAACTTCAGTTACTTATAATAAGACGAAAATCAGGAACTTCCAAGGCGATAAGCTATTATTCCGCTTTAACTCCCGAAATATCACTATATACTGTGCGTAGGCTCTAAGAAACATCAACTTAAATGAGTTAATTACAAGCAATATTTAAGGTATATACAAAATGATTAAATGGATCAAGCGCCTTTTCTTAGTTTCTATTACTATAGGCTTAACGGGTATAGGCGCAATAATTGCGATTTACTATCACGTTAAGACTGATTTGCCTGATGTCGCTTCAATTCAAGATATTCAACTTCAAGTTCCCATGAAAGTATTCAGTATTGATGGTGAATTACTTTCTCAGTTTGGAGAAAAACGTCGTATTCCTCTTACTATAGAAGAGGTACCTAAAAAATTAATTCAGGCATTTATTGCAACCGAAGATAGTCGTTATTATCAACATTTCGGCATTGATCCAATTGGCATTACCCGCGCTGCGATGGTTTATGCTTCAACGGGCACGGCAAAGCAAGGTGCAAGCACCATTACCCAGCAAGTTGCTCGTAATTTCTTTTTAACACGTGAAAAAACATTTATACGTAAAATAAAAGAGATTTTTATTGCTATTCAAATTGAACAAATCTTAACTAAAGATGAGATTTTAATGCTTTACCTAAATAAAATATCTCTGGGCCACCGTTCATACGGTATTGGTGCTGCCGCTCAGGTTTATTATGGAAAAGCTGTATCTGAGTTAACGTTACCTGAAATGGCTGTACTGGCTGGTTTACCTAAAGCTCCATCCCGATTAAACCCAATATATTCTCCCGAAAATGCCAAAAATCGTCGTAATATTGTATTAATGCGTATGCTCGATGAGTTATACATATCACAAGCGCAATACGAAGAAGCGATTAATAGCCCGATAACAGGCAAATACCATGGAGCAGAGATCACTTTATCAGCACATTATGTTGCCGAAATGGCGCGCAATAAGCTCATTGAGCTTTATGGTGCTGAGCGTAGTTATAGTGAGGGTTTTAATGTTTATACAACCATTAATAAACCAGCTCAAAAAGCCGCCAATAAAGCACTCACTAATAATCTCCATGAATATGACAAACGCCATGGCTACCGCGGTGCAAAAAAAACATTATGGGAAGCACCAGCCGATAACTGGCCTATTGACGATATTGTAGCAAATATAAAAAAACAACCGAGTTTTGCTGATTTACACCCTGCTGTTGTTATCGAGGTAAATGAGCAGTCAATTAAAGTTATTAGCAAGCATACAGGCCATGAAGTACAGCATATTGATTGGGATGGTTTGAAGTGGGCACGCCCTTATATAAGTGATTCAGTTCAGGGTAAAGCACCAGAAAAAGCATCAGATATAGTTGCTGTTGGTGAACAAATCTGGGTACGCCAGATAGAGCAAGCATTAGAACTATCCCAATATCCAGATGCAAGCGCGGCCTTTGTGTCATTAAACCCACAAGATGGTGCAATCACATCAATGGTTGGTGGATTTAGTTTTGTACAAAGTAAATTTAACCGCGCAACTCAAGCGAAACGTCAAGTAGGCTCAAACATCAAACCATTTGTTTACTCCGCCGCACTTGATAATGGTTATACGCTTGCCACATTAGTCAATGATGCACCAATTAACCAGTGGAGTGGTAGCGAGTCTTGGCGTCCAAAAAACTCACCAGCAATATATGATGGTCCAGTTCGCTTACGCCGTGGCCTTGGCCAATCAAAGAATGTTGTTTCTGTACGTTTAGTACAAGATCTCGGCTTAACAAAAGTCATCAATCAACTTGAAAAATTTGGCTTTAACAAAAATGAGTTACCGCACAACTACTCACTTGCGCTTGGTTCTGCATCACTGACTCCATTAGAGCTTGCAACAGGTTATGCGATCATCGCCAATGGAGGTTTTAAAATAGAGCCTTATATCATTGAGCGAATTGAAGATGCCTATGGCACAGCTCTTTATCAAGCGAGTCCTAAAATTGTTTGCACGGATTGTACTGAACTATATGAAAAACAGCGTGCATCTGAACAACTTATCGCACCACAAACAAGAGAAGAAGCAACAAATACCTGCTCAATTTCACCGATTAGTGAAGAACAAATCGCACCATCGGCTATCAGTGAAGAAACCGCATTTTTGACACGTGAACTGCTAAACACCGCAATCTGGGGTGGTGGTAGCTGGCAGCATAAAACAGGATGGAATGGGACAGGATGGCGAGCAATGCGTGCATTAAAACGCAAAGATATCGGAGGAAAAACAGGAACAACCAATGATTCAAAGGACGCATGGTTCTCTGGTTATGTGGGTAACACAGTTGCCACATCATGGGTGGGCTTTGATAATTTTGATCGTGAATTAGGTAAAGCGAGATTTAATAAAAATCTCGATAAAGAGCAAATTTATGGCGGTGAATTTGGCGCAAGAACCGCATTACCTGCATGGATAGAATTTATGCAGGACACAGCTTTATCACAGCCAGTGGTATTTCCAAAAAAACCGATCAATATTTCAACTGCTCGCATCGATCGCTCGACCGGTTTATTAACTTACAAAACAGACTATACAACACGTTTTGAATACTTTAGAACTGGTTCAGTACCCACAGAATATGTCGAACAACCCTCATTTATTGAAGAAGAAATATTTGATCAAGGTAACAAAGAAAATTTACAAGGTGAAACAGATGAATTATTTTAATTAAACAAGCCTACATAATCGCTTGTTTATTTAAAAAGCCTACCTGTTTTATGTCAATTCCGATCTTTTAAAAAAACTTGAACGATCCTACTGTTCGATCAAAATCCCTAATCTTATTTAAGATTGGGGATTTTTTTTGTTTAATCAAGAAATGGAATTAGTTTATGAATCATTTGAAAACAAGGATTCATACGACGATGTATTACATGCCATAGATGCACAATGGATTGAAGAATCGTTATTTGCTACTAAAAAAGCCAGCATTAGACGTCGTCGCTTACCAGAAGAACAAGCAGTTTGGCTGATAATAATGATGGGATTGATGCGTAATAGCTCTATCAAAGAGCTCAGTGGTTCATTAGATATACCAATCCCGATGAAATGTATTCTCATGTCGCACCAAGCGTGCTTATTGATTGCCGTAAACGCTTAGGCGAGTCTCCAATGAGTTATCTCTTTAGTACAACTTGCGCAGCATGGCATAATCAATCACACCCAAAGCACATGCAATCGGCCTCCATTTATTGGCTGTTGATGGCACTACGTCCCGAGTTCCAGACACATCTGAGAATAGAGAAGAGTTTGGCTTCATATCAAAATCACATCAGGTCTAGCCACTGCTTCGCATGGTTTCTTTAAATTCGACACATACTAGAATGTTGCTTGGTGCTGCATTTGATAGCTGTAGTATTGGTGAAATAACACTAGCCAAACGATTGCTAACAGATATTCCCAACAACTCATTAACCTTATTTGATCGTTGCTATTTTTCTGCTGATTTATTACTTAACTGGCAGCAATTTGGTGTTAGTTCACATTGGTTAACACCAGTAAAAAAGAGTATGAGATATGAAATCATTGAACGCGACGCAGATAATGATTTATTGATTGCAATGTCCGCATCACCTCAAGCACGAAAAAAAATCCAATGTTACCAGAGACTTGGCAAGCAAGAATAATTTGCTATCAGCATCCAAAAGGCGAAATTAAAGGTTTTGTTACCTCACTGGTAGATCCGAAAATGTATTCAATGGAAGAACTATTATCAATTTATTGGGATCGTTGGGAAATCGAACAAAGCTTTGGAGAGCTTAAAAACAGTCAATTAAGTGGAGAGATTACACTAAGAAGTCGTTTTCGGAGGCGGTAAAACAAGAACTTTTGGGGATCTTACTCGGTTACAATTTGATAAGGTTGGAAATGGCCAATATTGCCAAAGAAGCAAAGGTTTCCCCCACAAGGATTAGCTTTACGTCTGCGATTTGCATTAAATAAGAGGCTATGCCCTATCTGGTGATGGGACAATACCGAGAAAACTTCAGCTCATGCGACAAGATGTTAAGCATTTCATCTTACCTAAAAAAAGAAAACACCGAACGTTTTCGCATTCAGTGCTTTGTCTCCCATCAAGATACCCATTAAGATATAAGCCTAAAATATCTTAACCGGACGGCATTGACCTATTTTATGTAGTCTTTAAGTTCGAATAACTAAGAAAATCCCTAGTGAATCAACTTAATCAGATTGATTTTAAAATGTTCATTACCAATAAATAAAAAACAGCCGGATTCAATCGTTTATACCAACTTTTTCTGTTCGAGTCACATCAAACTAGCTGCTATTCTTAAACAAATAGAGCGATGATTAATCGTAGCGCTGGGCACGTTTAAAGCTAAAGCAATAAAAACTGCTTACTGATAACTGCACCGAATAACGCTAAAACAACCTTAGATCCGCGATCTGAAGCGACACATAAATTACGTAACTCCTCAGTCAGGATGGTAAATCTAATGACAAAGCTCCACTCTTAAACTTTCCTTATGCAAAAGTAGCTCACAAGTCTAGGAACGAAAAACTCCCTGTAAAGCAGAAATGGGGATTATCGCCATCTCATATAAAGGGAGATAGTTGGTGATGGAAGAGGGCTAGTGGAGTTCACCCGCTAATAAACTTTAACTGACGCCTTATTCATCTTACTCTACATAAAAGGGAGATACCTACCTTTCCCATATGGGAGTAGTTCAAACACAAATCGCACGTTATTTGGCGCTTGGCGATGGTCAGGGTTCGCAGAGCTCACCCGCTCGTACACTTGCCTCTCGATAAACTACTGGCTACATGGAGCTTAGCCCGCTCATGATGCTTTACTGCCGCGAAATTCGCCCCTACTCGAGAGTCGGTCATCGTTGTGTATCCGCGAATTTTAGACGTAAAAAAACCCTGTCGAGATAAACTCAACAGGGTTTAGTATTGTGTTGCTTATAGAGAGCAAGCTTGGTGATGGCCAGGACTCGCAGAGCTCACCCGCTCGTGACACTGCGCTGTCGTGCAACTCTTAATTTCCCCATGTTTGAGTAGGTCAAACACAAATCGTAAGCAATAAAAAACCCCAGTAAGCAGAGCTTAC
>NZ_CEZLMY010000075.1:0-16325 GCF_983033635.1 Psychromonas sp.
ATTATATTGGTTAACAAATAATTACATAGCTGTAGTTTATTGCAGCAAAATAACAGGAAAAACTATCAATGAGCAAAATTCTACTGGGTGTCAATATTGACCATATCGCAACATTACGTAATGCTCGTGGTACTTGCTACCCTGAGCCTGCTCATCTGGCTGCAGTTGCTGAGTGTGCCGGAGCGGATGGTATTACCATTCATTTACGTGAAGATCGCCGTCATATCAAAGATCGTGATGTTGAAGTGTTAGCAAAAACGCTGCAAACACGTATGAACCTTGAAATGGCAGTGACCGATGAGATGGTTGAAATTGCGATTCAAACCAAGCCGGAATTTGTTTGCTTAGTGCCTGAAAAACGCGAAGAGTTAACCACTGAAGGTGGTTTAGATGTTGCGGGGGCATTTGCAAAAGTTGAATCAGCAGTTAGTCGTTTAAATGCTGCAGGTATTCAGGTTTCTCTGTTTATCGATCCTGAAAACACACAAATTGATGCGGCTATTAAAACAGGTGCTGCTTATATTGAGCTTCACACTGGGCAATACGCTGATGCACTATCGGAAGATGTTCAGCAAGCAGAGCTTAAGCGTGTTGCAAAAGCTGCAACATATGCAAGCCAGGCGGGTATTAAAGTGAATGCAGGCCATGGCCTTAATTACCATAATGTTAAGCCAATTGCCGCACTGCCTGAGATTATTGAACTTAATATCGGTCATGCTATTGTTGCGCGTGCAGTTGTTGATGGTTTTGCGTCGGCTGTTAGTGAGATGAAGCGATTAATGGTTGAAGGTCGTAACGGGTAATTCTATAGCCATGATACCTCAAGGTACTGATTTTACATTTTGAAGTAACATGGGTATACACTTTGCTCGATTGCAATAACTACTCTTATTGATCAAGGGGAGCGCTTCCCCTTTAATATATTTACAATCAAAGCGAGCCTACTTTGTCTAATTCTAGTTTCTCTGTTTCTGAAATCCGCACTCATTTTCCTATCTTAAATCAGAACATTAATGATTTACCCTTGGTTTATTTAGATAATGCAGCCACTACGCAAAAACCATTAGCGGTTGTTAATGCTGTCGCTGATTATTACCTTAATGATAATGCCAACGTGCACCGTGCTGGCCATCAGTTAAGTAACCGTGCGACTAGAGCATTTGAAGCGGTGCGCTCGAGCGTAAAAACCTTTATTAATGCCAAAAGCAGTAAAGAGATCATCTGGACAAAAGGCACAACGGAAGGGCTTAATCTGTTAACGAATGTGTTAGCAAAGCAATTAAAAGCGGGCGATCAGGTTATTATCAGTACCTTAGAGCATCACGCCAATATTGTGCCATGGCAGATGCTGGTCCAGTCTGTGGGCATAGTTTTAAAAGTAATTCCATTAACCTCTAACAACAGTCTCGATTTAGCCGCTTATAAACAGCTTTTAAATAAAAAAACCAAGCTGGTGTCGATTACTCATATCTCTAATGCGTTGGGTATTATTAACCCGATTAAAGAGATGATTAAATTAGCCCATCAGGTGGATGCGCAAGTAATTATTGATGGCGCACAAGCGGTTGCACACCTAACGGTTGATGTACAAGATCTTGATTGTGATTATTACCTTTTTTCTGGCCATAAAATGTTTGCACCAACCGGTGTGGGAGTGTTATATGGCAAACAACATCTGTTAGAAACCCTGCCGCCTTGGCAAGGAGGAGGGGAGATGATTAAAAGTGTGAGTTTTACAGAAGTTGCCTATAACGATTTACCATTTAAATTTGAAGCGGGGACACCTAATATTGCAGGTGTGATTGGTTTAGGTGCTGCTATCGATTTTATTAACAGTTACTCTCGTCAAGAGTTACAAAAACAGGAACAATCACTATTAAATTTCACAGAAAAAGCGTTATTGGAGATCCCAGAAATAACTGTGTTTGCGCAAGGGGTAGAGAAATCCGGTGCGTTAAGTTTTAGTGTAAAAGGTGAGCACCCGACTGATATTGCGATCTTATTAGATGCCCAGGGAATAGCGGTTCGCAGCGGCTCGCATTGTGCGATGCCGTTGATCAGAGAGTTAAATTGTAACGGTACAGTACGCGTTTCATTGTCGATTTATAATACACTTGAAGAAGTACAAGCTTTTATTAATGCACTTAAAAACATTATTGAAATGCTAAAAGAGTAGTTATACCCAAACCACCTCAAGATGCAGATTCAGAGCTTCGCCCGGATGCTAGAACAAGGCGTAACATGATGAGAATGGTTGTTCCCTTTTCAAGTGTTGCAACGCAGTGCTAGCTTTCGGACGAAACTCCCGTAGGGCAAGGCGATAAACGATGATCTTCGTTGTTAGAAGGTTTTGATTTAGAATAACTAGATCATCAACCTTCTGCCTAGAATCTCATCATTTATCGTCTTGCTGATTCCTGCATCTTGAGGTGGCTTGGGTATATAGAAAATTTATTAAGTTCCCACTTATAGGGGCTGTGCTGTTTGCGCTTCTGTGACTTTTTGCGGAGTTAGTGATTTGATAGAAAAAAAGGATCAACTAGGTTGATCCTTTTTATTATTAACTTAGTCAGGGTAAGCGCTCGCTTACCCTTGATATTAATGATTATTTACTTTCATTTTTCATGGCTTTACGAATACAGAAGGCGGCGCCTCCCCAAGTAATTCCTAAACCAAGAACCATCATAATGATTGCACCTGTTGTCATTTTAAGCTTCCTTAATTGATTCATTAATTACAATAGCAGGGCTACTTGCTCTATTGATTACAATAGCAATGATTAACATCGCTGCGATCAAACCCCAACCTAACATGATTAAATCAGATTGCGCATAACCACCGTAACCCTTAGTTAATGTGGTCACAACGTTGGTACCTAAAATCACGATTAAAAATGCAGGACTAAGGAAACGCAGGCAAATTTTAAACCATTGACCGACAGTAAACTCTGAAATGTTGTTTACGTGTTTATGGATATCAGTCAGTTTTACCAACCATCCCATAATGAATAACTCAGCAATACAACTTGCCAACAGGGCGATGTTGTTAATAAAGTAATCCACTAAATCGAGAAGTAATAAGCCGCCGTTTGTTGCAAAAGACATTGATACAATAAAACCAACGCCGCAGACAACAGAAGCTGCCACTTTACGAGACCATTTTAATTTATCGATAAAGGCTGATGTTACCGCCTCAATGATTGATATATGCGAACTTAATCCCGCGATGACTAATGCGAAGAAAAACACCGGACCTAAAATATAAGGTGCAGGTAGTAAGTTAATTGCAGCAGGGATCGTAATAAACGCCAGGCCGACACCAGAGGTGACCACTTCGGTCAGTGGCTTAGCTTGCTCATGTGCCATATTGCCGAGAATGGCGAAAATAAGTATCCCTGCAATAATAGAGAAACCACAGTTAATTAAAACTGTCATAAATGCATTATTATTGACATCTGATTTTTCAGGCAAGTAGCTTGAATAAGCAAGCATAATGGCAAAACCAACACTTAATGTGAAAAATATTTGACCATAAGCTGCAGACCAGACTTTAGGGTCGGTTATTTTACTAAAATCAGGTTGGAAAAGGTAATTCAGTCCATCTAAGGCACCCGGTAAAAAAATCATGCGCGCAATTAAAGCAACTACCATTAAAAATAGTAAAGGCATCATTATTTTACTGGCACGTTCAATACCGGCTTTTATTCCTCCGAAGATTGCAGTAAAAGTAATTGCCCAGGCAATCGCCATTGGAATTGCAATATGCCATTGAACAAGCCCTAATTTACTCGGAGAGTTATTGTCACCAAGTTTTAGGTATTCACCGAAGAAGTAGGCATTTGTATCTGCTCCCCAACTTTGTGTGAAAGACATATTGAAATATGAGATTGCCCAACCGATAACTGCCACATAATAAACGGCAATAATAGCGGCAATGGAAACTTGGAACCAACCAAGCCATTCATATTTTTTATTTAATTTTGCAAAGGTACGCGGTGCTGAGCCTCTATATTTATGGCCCATACCAAATTCCATGATCATAAATGGAATACCGGCAGTTAACATTGCAAACAGGTAAGGGATGAAAAATGCCCCTCCACCATTTTCATAAGCCATGTATGGAAAACGCCAAATATTACCTAAACCGATTGCTGAGCCTACAGCTGCAAGAATAAATCCTGCTCGAGAGCCCCATTGTTCTCGTTTCATAAAAAGTTCCCTATGTAATTTATCCTTGAAAATTAACGTATATGCTAATTTTCTAATATTAATGTGCTTAAGCTGATGATATGAGCTAAGCATGCAGGCAGACTACCTATTTGAGTGCGCTAAGGCAATAGCTACTTTGAATACACGCTGCCTATATGGAAATTGTTTGTTAGGAGAATGGGGCAATGTTTAAACTGGCGAAATCCGGGTTACAGAAATAAATATCTACAATTACGGAGTTACTCATCTGCTTTGTGTTATTGCTATCAGATTGAATTACCGCAATTATTGCTGGACAATATGCAATTTACTCAGAGCTTCAGTCTAAGGTGGTTCTCTCTGTCAGTGAGATTGACAGTCACTTTTACAAAGGTTTTGCCCATGGTAATTTTGAGTTACAAGAACAAACGCTGGGTAGCATTATTGGTAAATAAATAAGCTGAATAATCTAATTCGATAAATCAAACCTCAAACTGCTTATGCATAAAGGTGTAATAGAGCACCGGAATTATCACCAGCGTTAATATTGTTGAGATTAAAATACCGAAGATCAGACTAATCGCCAACCCTGAAAATATTGGATCATCAAGAATAAAAAAGGCCCCAATCATGGCTGCCAGTCCGGTTAAAATTATCGGTTTAGCACGCACCGCGCCAGAATGAATGACCGCTTGTTTGAATGGTTTTCCATTAGCTGTTTCGTGGTTGATAAAATCCACTAACAAAATGGAGTTGCGCACAATAATACCGGCAAGGGCGATCATGCCGATCATCGAGGTTGCTGTAAACTGTTGGCCTAAAAGCGCATGTCCCGGCATCACACCGATAATGGTTAATGGAATGGGGGCCATAATGATTAAAGGCACAATGTAAGATTTGAACTGTGCAACGACCAATAGGTAAATCAGCACCATACCAACGGCATAAGCTATCCCCATATCGCGGAAGGTTTCATAAGTTATTTTCCACTCTCCATCCCAAAGTATTGCCCGTTCACTGGTACCACTTGGCTGGCGGATAAAGTGCTGGGCAATATCTGCCTGTTGCTCTTTTATTTTCCTGGATATAGCAAACATGCCATAAAGCGGGCTGTCTAATTCTCCTGTCATATCAGCTGTGACCATAATCATAGGGATCATGTTTTTATGCATAATTGGTTTATCCATAATGGTTTTTTCGATGCTGACCATTTCCGAAAGGGCGATTAACTGGCCGTTTTGACTGGACAACTTAAGGTTTAATAGCTGCTGTAAATTAACCTTTTCGCCCTCCTTAAGCTGCAGGCGAATCGGAATCGCATATTTCTGATTATCCTTGTGGAGAATATTAATATCTTTACCACCGACGGAGGTAGCAACGGCATCGACAATATTGGCATAGGGCACGCCAAAACGGCCCGCCTTAGTGCGATCAATTTTAACCAACCACTTCTGCTGATCTTGCGGATGCATGATATCGATATCAACCACATCTTCAGTGCTGATAAATAACGCTTTTAACTGTGCGGCTGTTTGTTCTCGCATGGCCTGATTGGGAGCATAAACTTCAGCGACAATCGGAGACCATACTGGTGGCCCTGGCGGCACTTCAACCACTTTGATATTAGCGTTATAGGCGTTGCCAATCTTTTGCAGATTATCTCGTACACTGCCGGCAATTTGATGACTGCTACGTGTTCGCTGTTTTTTATCTACCAGATTCACTTGAATATCACCGAGTTCTTGTGTGGCTCGCATATCATAATGGCGGATTAAACCATTAAAGTTAATGGGGGCGGCGGTACCTGCGTATAGTTGGTAATCTTTAAGCTCAGGAATTTGCTCTACGACATCACTTAATTCGATTAAGAGACGTTGTGTTAATTCAATCGGACTACCTTCTGGCAAGTCGACCAGTATTTGAAACTCTGATTTATTATCAAAGGGCAACATTTTCATTACCACTAACTGCTTAACTGGCAGAATCAGTGATATGGCGATTAACAGTAAAACCCCGGCAAAGAGTAACCAGCGTGCCATTTTTGCTTTATATCCGAGAATAAAGGGACCGATTAATTGCTTAAATAAACGACTCATAAAGTTGTTGTTTTCTGATTCCTGTTGGCCTGCTATCACTGCACTTGTTGTTTGCTCGGGGTGATGTTTAAGTAATTTACTGCTCAGCCAGGGGGAAAGAACAAATGCAACCGCCAATGAAATAAGCATCCCCATGCTGGCATTAATCGGAATAGGGCTCATATAAGGGCCCATTAAGCCTGTTACAAATGCCATCGGTAAAAGAGCCGCGATAACCGTAAAGGTTGCGAGAATGGTAGGGCCACCGACCTCATTCACGGCAATAGGAATGATCACGCTAAGTTTCTCGTGGCTCAGTTTCATATGGCGGTGAATATTTTCGACCACGACAATGGCATCATCGACCAAAATGCCGATTGAGAAAATTAGCGCAAATAGCGAAACTCGGTTAAGGGTAAAGCCATAAGCCCATGAGGCGAATAGTGTTATGGTTAAAGTGATGGAAATAGCGACACCGACAACAATCGCTTCACGCCAGCCCATGGTGATTAAGACTAAAATAATAACAGCACTGGTCGCGAAGATAAGTTTAGCAATTAACGTGTCGGATTTATCTTTGGCGGTGGCACCATAATCACGTGATAGGGTTGTTTTTATATTATCTGGGATTAAAACATTATGAATTTCATTAAGCCGTTTTTCGACGGCTTGTGTCACATCAACTGCATTTTTCCCCGGCTGTTTGGCAATTGCCAGTGTTACCGCCGGATATAATGTGCCGTTTTCACCATGCCAAACATTTTGGCTGGGAATATCGGCGGATAGCGTAACCTCTGCCACATCTTGCAGATAAACAGGAAAACCTTGACTAACCGATACAATCAGTTGTTTTATTTCCGAGATGTTTTGTAAAAACTGTCCCGTTTGTACTTTTATCTGTTGATTATTTTGCACTAAAGAAACGGGTGATGAACTGGCATTATTGCTCGCCAAAACTTGCTTAATCGCATCATAACTGACAGCGAAACTGTTCATTTTAGTCGGATCAATACGGATATTAACGTTTAGTAAATGACCGCCTATGGTGAAAATATCACGTGTGCCATCGATATGCTTTAACTCACTTTCTAGCCCATGTGCAACTTGTGTTAACTGCTGCGGGGTTACTTTGCTATCTTTTGACCACAGTGTCACCGAGGAGACTGGGACATCATCAATCGCGCGAGGCTTAATCAGTGGCTGACCGATGCCCGCATTTAAAGGGAGTTTATCCATATTGGCATAAACTTGATTATAGAGATTCACAATCGCATCATTACGTGATTTACCCACTTCGAAAACAACGATAATCATCGCGCCATCGGGTTGAGAAAAAGAGTAAGTGGTATCGACGCCTTTGATCTCAGAAATAACCTGCTCCATGGGAATGGTGACTAGGTTTTCAACCTCTTTAGGGGATGCGCCGGGGAAAGGGATATAGATATCAGCAAAGGTCACATCAATTTGCGGCTCCTCCTCTTTAGGGGTTACCATAATTGCGAAAACTCCCAATAATAAACCAACAATTGCCAGCAGGGGCGTGATTGCAGAACCTTGAAAGTAGCTAGCAATCTTTCCGGAAGTATTCAGTTGTGCACTCATTGTTGTAACTCCAATATTGCTAAGTTTTTATCAGCTGAAAATAACGGATAATAAATATCCCTGAAATATTCAGTTGTTCACTCATTATTTGACTCCAACAACATTAGTTTTTTATAAGCATCAATACTGATTAAATCTCCATCTTGTAAACCGGCGAGTATTTCAACATAACCATCCTGTTTTTTACCTAAACGCACCTGCGTTAATACCGCTTTACCTTTGACATCTCGATAAACCGCATTGAGCTCGTTATTACTTAAAACAGCACTTATTGGAATTAATATCGATTGACGAGAGCCACTGACAAATTGTGCTTTTACCCACATACCTGGTAGTAACAGCTGCTGTGCTTCTGGTAGTTCGATGCGTACTTTAAATGCATGTGACTGCTGGTCTGCATAATTAAACAGGATTACCTTATCTGAAAACAGCTGGCTACCATCATTGAGAGTGATTATAAATTCAGGCTTTTTGCGCAAGCCTTCAAGGTGGCGTTGTGGAATTTCAGTGACCGCACGTAATTTCTGTAATGACATGCCAGAAAAAAGAGGCTGCCCCGGATTAATGGTTTCACCGACCTCTACATGACGCTCTGTTACTACACCTGAGTAGGGCGCTTTAATAATAGTGTAATCGAGAGATTCTTTGGCTTTGTTTAAATTGGCTTGAGCAGCTCTAATCAACTGTTTGTTGGTTTTAGCCGCAGCTTCCGCCTGGTCTAGCTGCCCTTGTGAAATAGCGCCTTTAGGAAAAAGTTTTTTATAACGCTGATAAGTTAACCTGGATTCATTATATAACGCTTGGCTTCGTAAAACTTCTGCTTCAGCTACCGCTAATAAGGCTCCTTGTTCTTTATTGGTGATCTCCAGTAACACACTGCCTTGCTCTACATAATCATTAGTATCAAAGTATATTTGGCTTACGCGTCCGCTGGTTTGTGCTGACAAGGTCGCTTTGTTGATCGCTTCCAGCGTGGCATCTAGTACGATCACTTGTTCTTTAAGCGTGTTTTTAACGGAGAACAAATCGGAAGAGTAGATCGGTAAACTGATGAATAACAAGCTTATTAGTATTAAACGTACTGCTCTATTTAAAAAATAATAGTTCATTTTTATATCCTTAATTAGATATATATTTACAAGTCAGTTTAATTAGGTGCATTTAATTTAGTAAAGTCTAATATTAAAAGCAGGGGTGGTCAACTCAGTAATTAAATTTAGTTATCAATAGTTCATAAATCCATTAAACTTGAATCTTTAATTTATCAAATAGGGTATGCGCAGATGAAAGCAAGCAACATTGAACAACTATTAAATATCATGCAGCAGTTACGCTCCCCTGAAAATGGCTGCCCTTGGGATATAAAGCAGACTTTTGAGTCGATTGTGCCGCATACCATAGAAGAGGCTTATGAAGTGGCGGATGCAATTGAGCAAAAAGATTTTACCGAGTTAAAAGGGGAATTAGGAGATCTGTTATTTCAAGTGGTGTTTTATGCGCAAATCGCAAAAGAGCAAAAACTGTTTGAGTTTAATGACATTATTGAAACATTAAGTGAAAAGTTAATACGTCGCCATCCCCATGTCTTTGCACAAACTGAGTTTGCCGATGAACAGGCGGTTCATGCTAATTGGGAAGCAGAAAAAGAAAAAGAACGCGGATTAAAAGCGCAGTCGGAAAATAAAAGTGACAGTGTATTAGATAATATTCCATTAGCGTTACCGGCATTAAACCGTGCTTATAAAATTCAAAAACGTTGCGCGAATGTTGGTTTTGACTGGAATACACTTCCTCCTGTGATTGATAAAATAAAGGAGGAGATCGACGAGGTGTTAGTGGAAGTCAAACGTGATGATTTAACTGCACAGGAAAAGCAAGCACGTATTGAAGATGAGCTGGGGGATCTGTTGTTTGCCAATGTGAATTTAGTCCGTCATCTGCAATGTAATCCCGAGCAGGTACTGCGCCAGGCAAATAATAAATTTGAAAAACGCTTTCGTTTGGTGGAACTTGAAGTTTTAAAGCAAGGCAAACAGTTCAGTGATTGTTCACTTGATGAATTAGAAGTAATCTGGAGGCAAGTGAAAAAACAACTTAATGAGTCAGTATGACCATAGAAATGACAACAGAAAGCTCTGAGCGTATTTTGTACCTTTTACAGACACAACACAAAATGCGCTAAAACAAACACATTGAAAAAACTCCGTCATATTTTAAAGTAAATAGGTATAAAAGATTGTCGAAAATGAGAGGTCTTGCTATAATGCATTCCCATCTAAATGTTCAAAATTCTTATTTGTAATTACAGTAAATTAGTCTGCTAACTTAATTCATCACTTATTTATAAGCTGATGTTTTTTTATTTTTGCGGTTTGATTATTAATTATCAATGAATAAAAGTTTCTTTTTTCTAATTCCTAAACTCTCAGGGTTACTATGACGACAAAATATATTTTCGTAACTGGTGGTGTTGTTTCATCACTAGGTAAAGGTATTGCAGCAGGTTCACTGGCTGCTATTCTAGAAGCACGTGGTCTTGACGTAACAATTCTGAAACTTGACCCATATATTAATGTTGATCCAGGCACAATGAGCCCAACACAGCACGGTGAGGTTTTTGTAACTGACGATGGCGCTGAGACTGATCTTGATTTAGGACATTACGAGCGTTTTATTCGCACCAAAATGACTAAGCGTAATAACTTTACTACAGGTCGAGTTTATTCTGAAGTGCTAGCAAAAGAGCGCCGTGGAGATTATCTTGGTGCAACGATTCAGGTTATCCCGCATATTACAAACGAAATTCAGGAACGTGTAATTGCTGGTGGTAAAGGTCATGATGTTGCCATTGTTGAATTGGGCGGCACGGTAGGTGATATTGAATCACAGCCTTTCTTAGAAGCAATTCGTCAATTAGGTTTAAAAGTTGGGCACGAAAATGCGATGTATATGCATTTAACCCTGTTGCCTTACCTGAAAACTGCCGGTGAAGTGAAAACAAAACCAACGCAGCACTCTGTAAAAGAGTTGCGTAGTCTGGGTATTCAGCCTGATATTTTGATCTGTCGCTCTGAAGTGAGTTTCCCTGCTAATGAAAGAGCAAAAATTGCACTGTTCTGTAATGTTCAGGAAAAGTCTGTCATTTCATTACGTGATGTCGACTCTATTTATAAAATCCCTGCATTATTAAAAGCACAAGGTCTTGATGAGATATGTGTAAAACGCTTTGGCTTAGATTGCCCTGAGGCGGATCTTAGTGAATGGGAGCAGGTTGTTTCTGAAGAAGCAAATACAACAAGTGAAGTTGTGATCGGTATGGTCGGTAAATATATTGAATTACCGGATGCATACAAATCAGTTAATGAAGCCTTAAAACACGGTGGATTAAAAAACTCGGCTTCTGTAAAAATTAAATATATTGATTCACAAGATGTTGAAGTGAAAGGTGTCTCAACCCTTGAAGGTGTTGATGCTATCCTAGTACCAGGCGGTTTTGGCGAACGTGGTGTTGAAGGTAAAATTCTAGCGGCGCAATATGCACGTGAAAATAAAGTGCCGTACCTTGGTATCTGTTTAGGGATGCAGGTGGCGCTTATTGAGTTTGCTCGTAACGTTGCCGGCCTTAAAAACGCACATTCAACGGAATTTAAACCGGATTGTGAGCAGCCTGTTGTTGGTTTAATCACTGAGTGGATTGACAAATCTGGTGAAGTTGAACAGCGTACTGAAACGTCTGATTTAGGTGGTACTATGCGCGTAGGCGCTCAGCTTTGTCACTTAAAAGAAGGCTCTAAAGTGCTGGATATGTATGGCAGTAAAGAGATTTTTGAACGTCACCGTCATCGTTATGAGGTGAATAATAATTTATTACCTATCCTGGAAAAAGCCGGTTTAGCAATAACTGGCTTATCTGAAGATAAAAAATTAGTAGAGATTATTGAGAATCCAAATCATCCATGGTTTGTTGCTGCTCAATTCCATCCGGAGTTCACATCGACACCTCGAGATGGTCATCCCTTATTTAAAGGCTTTATAAAATCTGCGATAGATCATCAACAAGGACGATTTAAATAGTTTTTGTTGACCAGATCTCTTGTGTTTGTTAAAAACAACCCCATAAATAGATCTGTTACAAAATAATTTTTAATTTTTTATACAATCAAAGGAAACATTATGTCTAATATCGTAAAAGTACTTGGTCGTGAAATCATGGATTCACGTGGTAACCCAACTGTTGAAGCTGAAGTTCATCTAGCTGACGGTTCAATTGGTATGGCTGCTGCTCCTTCTGGTGCTTCTACTGGTTCACGTGAAGCTTTAGAATTACGTGACGGTGACAAAGCGCGTTACTTAGGTAAAGGTGTACTTAAAGCAGTTGCTGCTGTAAATGGTCCAATCGCTGAAGCACTAGCTGGTAAAGATGCGACTGCTCAAGCTGAACTTGATCAAATCATGATCGATTTAGACGGTACTGAAAACAAAGCTAAATTCGGCGCAAACGCTATCCTAGCTGTTTCTCTAGCTGCTGCTAAAGCGGCTGCAATCTCTAAGAAAGTACCTCTTTACGCTCACATCGCTGACTTAAACGGTACTCCTGGTGTTTACTCTATGCCTCTTCCAATGATGAACATCATCAATGGTGGCGAGCATGCAGATAACTCTGTAGACATCCAAGAATTCATGATCCAACCTGTTGGCGCAGCTAACTTCCGTGAAGGTCTACGTATGGGTGCTGAAGTATTCCATAGCCTTGCTAAAGTACTTAAAGCTGACGGTCACTCAACTGCTGTTGGTGATGAAGGTGGTTTCGCACCAAACCTTCCATCTAACGCTGCTGCACTTGCTGCAATCAAAGTTGCTGTTGCAAACGCTGGTTACGAGCTAGGTAAAGACATCACTTTAGCGATGGATTGTGCTGCTTCTGAGTTCTACAACAAAGAAACTGGTAACTACGAGCTTACAGGTGAAGGTAAAACTTTCACAGCTGAAGAGTTTAACTACTTCCTTGAAGGTCTTGTTAAAGATTACCCTATCGTTTCTATCGAAGATGGTCTTGACGAGTCTGATTGGGTTGGTTTCAAACACCAAACTGAACTTCTTGGTGATAAAATCCAATTAGTTGGTGACGATCTTTTCGTAACAAACACTAAGATCCTTAAGCGTGGTATTGATGAAGGTATTACTAACTCTATCTTAATCAAATTCAACCAAATCGGTTCTTTAACTGAAACTCTTGCTGCAATCAAAATGGCTAAAGATGCTGGCTTCACTGCTGTTATCTCTCACCGTTCTGGTGAAACTGAAGATTCAACAATTGCTGATCTAGCTGTTGGTACTGCTGCAGGCCAAATCAAAACTGGTTCTCTAAGCCGTTCTGACCGTGTTGCTAAGTACAACCAACTTCTACGTATCGAAGAAGCTCTAGGTTCAAAAGCACCTTACAATGGTCTTAAAGAAGTTAAAGGTACATTTAACTTCTAATCTAAACTAATTTATTAGTTAGATAACAATCCTCGGCCTTGGTCGGGGATTTTTTTTGCCTGTGATTTGATGTTAAAAGAGCAATAAGCCGTTCTGACCGTGCTGCAGTTCTTTGTTAACTACGGGCAGCCAGCAAATAGAATTCAATTGTTAAAAGCGTCTATTTTTCTAGAAAATTGAATTGAATTGAATTGAATTGAATTGAATTGCTATGCTATGTAGCTAAGTTGCTCTAGGTTCAAAAGCACCTGCATTCACTTCAGTCTAAAAGAAAAGGTCAGTAATCACTGATTTTTAAACCTTAGATTTTAATCCTCGCTTATGCGGGAATTTTTTTATCTGCTATTTAGTAAATGAAGAACATTAAGCCGCTCTGACCGTGTTGCTCCTCTTTGTTAACTACGGGCAGCCAGCAAATAGAACTCAATTTATAAAAGCGTCTGTTTTTCTAGGAAATTGAATTGCTATGCTATGTAGCTAAGTTGCTCTAGGTTCAAAAGCAATCTATTAGTCAATGATATGGAAATTAAGAAGAGATCTGTACTCACTGATTGTGAAATTCTCGCCTTCCAACTCTGCGCGGAAATGTAACTCTTTAACTTAGGTTGATTGTTTGCTGGTAAGAAAGATTCCAAAGTAGATGAAGTTCGGACTACCCAGTAATATTTTTCAAATCAGCATTATTTACTGGCAAATTATTTATTAACTTGATGGTGAAGAGTAGACTGCGTTTTTTTTTTGCATAAAATATTTTAAATGGAGTTATATATGAATTTGATAGTAGAAATAATGGGCTGGACTAGTGTTGCATTTTATATTCTATTGTTGTTATTTAATGGCATGAAAAACATGCGTCTTGCTTCTTTTCTTTCGGTAGCTAATGATGTGATGTGGGGATTTATGATTGGCGTGATGCCAAAGGTATTATTGAATCTGGTGGTTGGCAGTGTCTCCTTTTATCGCTATGTTTGCGATTTCACTAATATCCCTAAAAAAGTGACTCATCTTCTGCTTGTTTTAATGGTTGCGGGTTTAAGCTATTTTAGCTATTTTGCAGTGAATGATTACTTGGCAAACTCATCACTGGGTTTATTGCTTACCTGGGTTGATTTTGCTCTGATATTAATTGCATTAAGCGTGAAACGGATCCATGTTTTTCAATTCTTTATGCTGACTTCTGCATTTGTTGGCGGTTTTGCTTATTACCTTTTATCAATTGAACAGATGATTGTTATTAAGGTGATAGTGGGGCTGATTACTAGTTATAAGTTATTAATTCATCCTTTTTTTCCTGAACTGGAAAACAGGTTACTATTTTGGAAGCTTGCTAAATAGTTATCAACACACCCTTTGTTTGTATACTTTGGGGTCATGCTCTGCATGGCAGTCGTAATCCTCGACCTAGTTCGGGGATTTTTTTGGTTTGTTGTTCGCTGAAAGGTGGTGAACATGAATTATAGCAATATTTAATAATTTACTGTTCTATTTAGACGCAGGGAAACTGCTGCGAGCAAGCCTTTGATTGCAGTAACTAGTTGTTGTAATTGCAAAAGAAATAACAAGCTATCGGTAATTTCAAGCAGCAAATCATTAGCAGATTTTCTACCTGGCTTAAGTGAACACTGAACGTTGTAATTCCGCTTATCTTTTCCCAGATGTAAAAAAACCCTTAGCAGTTACCTGATAAGGGTTTCAAATAAATTAACAGCTTAGATTAAGCTTTTAAACTTTGTGGCTTACCACCAAGCTTCCATTTGTACACCAACGCTTAACGCGTCGTCTTCACCGTTTGCGTATGTACCATCTTCAAGATCTGTTAGGTAAGTTGCAAAAACGCGAATTTCTGGACGAGACCAGAAGCCGCCCGCTGGAGCCCATGTTTGCGCAACTGTGATTTTAGCTTCAGAAGTCTCAGGGCTTGTGCCTTCTTCTCTGTTGTAGTAACCAACTTCTAGTTGAGACTTCATGTTATCTGTCCAAGAGTACTGAGGACGAACAACAACATTATACTGAGTGAAATCACCGTTATCTGTTGTTGTTAAATCAGTACCTGAAACATAGCTTAATGTGTAACCAATATTAACTTTTTCAGCTGGGCTTACAACACCCCAGTTGTAAATTCGGAACGCTGTAGCATCATCAGCAGCGGCGCTATCATCAGCACTCCAGCTACCGTCAGTTCCCCAAGTGAAACCGTTAGCAAGACC
The DNA here is from genome assembly GCF_983033635.1 of Psychromonas sp. Taxonomy (NCBI): domain Bacteria; kingdom Pseudomonadati; phylum Pseudomonadota; class Gammaproteobacteria; order Alteromonadales; family Psychromonadaceae; genus Psychromonas; species Psychromonas sp. Next base: position 15,553 of record NZ_CEZLMY010000075.1, read on the forward strand.
TTGGTTAGCTACTTGCAATACCACTTTGTTAAATCCACCAAGGAAGTCACCTTGTACATATTCAGCTGTTAGCATAGTAGATGCATCATTTGCATCAGACTCTGCATTAGGAATCCAACTTGTTACACCAACTTCTAAAGATGCATTTTTCCACATCTGAATGCCCGCTAAACGTGCATCAAGAATGTTTGTGTTTGAAGAGCCACCAGCGCCACCACGTTGGAACCAAGCTAGAGAAAGAGCCGTATTACCAATAGCGATATTCTCAATACCAGCGCCTTCACCGTTAATTGCCCAGTAGTAGTCATCTGTAATATGGATATCATGACGTTGGTAGTAACGTTTACCTGCCCATATTGTAGATGAACCTAGTACGCCGCTTGCTTTACCGTAGGCTTCACGGAATGCTGGAACCATATCTTCATTAGCGGTCCAATCGCCTTTTTCTTCACCGTTACCGTAAGCAACTAGTGTGTGAACAGAAAATTTAATGCCATTGTCATCATATACATTTTGGCCAAGTATAAGTTCGCCATATGTATCATTTTCATTACCAAGACGACCAACTTTGTCTTTATTTGAAGTGATCATGCCGCCATCTGCAGATGCGCCAACATTTGAACGCATGTAACCGTTAAAATCTACCGCTGATGCGCTAGCTGATAACAATGCAACTGCTACCGCAGCCGAAAGAGTTTTAAATTTCATAGTTATTCCTTAATTTAATTTAATTTCCATTATTTATTTTATTTTATAATCCATCACCCTAAGGG
>NZ_CEZLMY010000076.1:0-16244 GCF_983033635.1 Psychromonas sp.
GATTTAATAGTTATCATATTCATCTAACTGTCGCCTTGTTGATTGGCTTATCACTGTAGCAAATCCCCCCCAGACCAGGCATCAAAGTGCTGCTATCTACAATTCACCATGCAAGCCAAGAAATGAAAAAGTGGCTGCGTAATTTTGCTATTCAATTAACTAACTGTTATTTCGCCCACACATATGGCGAATAGTGGTATTTAAAATGCAGCAACCAACCTTGATAAGAAACACGGCAACTTCACATCTCGTTAACATTTAAGTGGGATTGGTCTTACCTTTTTATTGTTTAAGCCTAAAACACCCTCAAATAAGTTAAAACTCATATCTGCCTGTTGATATAGATCAAGTTTCACTGGACACTTGGTAAAATAATTGTTAATTTCTATATGTAAAAGTAAATTGGTAATACCATTTTCAATTGGCTGAATTTTCTATTTATTAAGGGCATTATGGCTTACGAAAAAATCAAACAACCTAAGCTTGCGGATATGATAGAAAGTCGTCTTGAAAGCCTGATTTTAGAAGGGTCTTTAGAGCTGGGCGAAAAATTACCTCCTGAGCGTGAGCTAGCCAAACAGTTTGATGTATCCCGTCCTTCATTACGTGAAGCTATCCAGCGCTTAGAATCAAAAGGTTTACTCACTCGCCGTCAAGGTGGTGGTACTTATGTTAAGGAAGAGTTGCGAGAGCAGTTAACGGATCCATTATTTGAACTATTAAATACGCACCCTGAATCTCAATATGACTTATTAGAATTTCGTTATGCATTAGAAGGGGTTTCTGCGTATTACGCAGCACTGCGCGGCAGTGCAGAAGATTTCAGCGTCATTAAAAATAGTTTTGATGCAATTAAAAAAGCGCAACAAGCTAATGATTTAGAACTGGAAATACAGAGTGTCGCAGTGTTTTATCTGTCTGTGATAAAAGCATCTCACAATGTGGTCTTTTTACATTTAGCGCGTGGCATTAAACCATTACTTGAAAAAAATATAGCTGACAATGTGAAGCAACTTTACCGCTATCCTGAAGTCGCTAAAAAAATTGATCAACATCGTCTGCAGGTGCTTGAAGCTATTCTTTCCAAGCAACCCAAAAAAGCACAAGAAGCATCGGCGCGACATCTGATTTATATAGAAGAAACACGTCTTGTTATGTTACGTGAAGAGAGTTCATTTAAACGCGAATTAGGGCGGTTTTAACTTTTTTAAAAACAAAACGGGTAACTATTTAGATGGCTTATCTGACTAAAGGTCGGCTGTGCCAGCCTGGGATTGGTTTTCTAAATAGTTATTATTAAGCACTTAACTTAACGGTTAAGATTATTTAGTGATAGAGAAGGAAAGTGTCATGACTGACATCTTAAACAGTGATATTGATTCGCAAGAAACTTCAGAGTGGTTAGATGCACTTGAAGCCGTGATTGAAGAAGAGGGCACTGAGCGTGCGCATTTTTTACTTGAAAAAATGATTGATAAAACTCGTCGTAGCGGTGGCCACTTACCATTTAACTCTACAACCGCATACATTAATACCATTACCCCGGGACAAGAGCCACACTTCCCTGGTGATTTGCCATTAGAGCAGCGTATTCGTGCGATTATCCGTTGGAATGCTTTGGTAACTGTATTGCGTGCTTCGAAAAAAGATCTGGAACTAGGCGGTCATATCTCTAGTTTTGCTTCTTCAGCAACGATTTATGATGTCGCATTTAACCACTTTTTCCGCGGCCCAAGTGATGTTGATGGTGGGGACTTAGTTTATTTCCAAGGTCATATTGCACCGGGTATCTATTCACGTTCATTCCTTGAAGGTCGTATTAGTGAGGAGCAACTAGATAACTTCCGTCAGGAAGTTGATGGTAAAGGCATCCCTTCATACCCGCATCCTAAATTATTACCAGAGTACTGGCAGTTCCCTACAGTGTCTATGGGCCTAGGTCCAATCGCGGCACTTTACCAGGCGCGTTTCCTTAAATACTTAACCGATCGCGGCATTAAAGATTGCTCTCAGCAAAAAGTTTACGCATATCTAGGTGACGGTGAGATTGATGAGCCGGAAGCACTTGGTGCGATCGGTATGGCATCGCGTGAAAAACTGGATAACTTAGTATTTGTTGTTAACTGTAACTTACAACGTTTAGATGGTCCTGTTCGCGGTAACGGTAAAATCATCCAGGAACTTGAAGGCACTTTCCGCGGCGCAGGCTGGGAAGTTATCAAGGTTGTTTGGGGGCGTTACTGGGATGCACTGTTAGCACAGGATAAAACGGGTAAACTGCTGCAACTGATGGAAGAAACAGTTGATGGTGATTACCAGAACTTTAAAGCGAAAGGCGGCGCTTACACGCGTAAACACTTCTTTGGTAAATATCCTGAAACGGCGGCGATGGTTGCCAATATGTCAGATGAAGATATCTACCGTTTAAACCGTGGTGGACATGATCCATTCAAAGTTTATGCAGCTTATAAAAAGGCAGCGGAAACCAAAGGACGTCCAAGTGTACTGCTTGTTAAAACCGTTAAAGGTTACGGTATGGGCGATGCGGGTGAAGGTAAAAATATTGCCCACGGTGTTAAGAAAATGGCAACAGATGCTGTTCGTCATTACCGAGATCGTTTCAATATCCCAGTAAAAGATGAAGATCTTGAGTCGCTACCTTATTACCATCCGGGACCTGAGTCTGAAGAAGTTAAATACATGACAGCACGTCGTCAAGCATTAGGCGGTTTTCTGCCTAAGCGTCGTATGCAGACAACTGTTGAATTAGACATTCCAAAACTGGATCTGTTTAAAGCGTTACTTGCAGGTTCAAATGGCCGTGAAATCTCGACAACCATGGCATTTGTTCGTGTATTAACTGCGCTACTTAAAGACAAAGCAATCGGCAAACATATTGTGCCAATCATCCCTGATGAAGCGCGTACCTTTGGTATGGAAGGTCTGTTCCGTCAAGTAGGGATCTACTCGCGTGAAGGTCAGAAATATACGCCACAGGACAGGGAGCAGGTTGCTTACTACCGTGAAGATACACAAGGTCAGGTATTACAGGAAGGTATCAATGAGTTAGGCGCTATGTGTGATTGGGTTGCAGCAGCAACGTCATACAGTACTAATGATATGCCGATGATTCCTTTCTACATCTATTACTCAATGTTTGGTTTCCAACGTGTAGGTGATATGGCTTGGGCTGCGGGTGATCAACGTGCACGTGGTTTTATGATCGGCGGAACTGCTGGTCGTACTACACTTAACGGTGAAGGTCTGCAACATGAAGATGGGCACAGTCATATTCAAGCGGGTGTTATCCCGAACTGTATTACTTATGATCCGACATACGGTTACGAAGTAGCTGTTATCGTACAGGACGGTATGAAACGTATGTATGATGATCAGGAAGATATCTTCTACTACCTGACTGTAATGAACGAAAACTACGTTCAACCTGAAATGCCTGAAGGTGTTGAAGAAGGGATCCGTAAAGGTATCTACAAGTTAGACGAAGTGAAAGGCACAAGTAAAGCGAAAGTACAGCTGCTTAGCTCCGGTACTATTATGCTGGAAGTACGTAAAGCTGCGGATATTCTTGCAAATGATTACGGTATTGATTCAACCGTATTCAGTGCAACTTCATTCAATGAGTTAGCGCGTGACGGTCAGGCAATCGATCGTATCAATATGCTTAACCCCGAAGCTGCCGAGCAAAAAGCTTATATTACAGAGCAGCTTGAAGAGGGTGTGTTAACGGTTGCTTGTACGGATTACATGAAATCATACGCAGAACAAGTACGTGCATATGTACCTGGCACATACCGTGTATTAGGTACAGATGGTTTCGGTCGCAGTGACAGCCGTGAAAACTTACGTCGTCACTTTGAAGTTAACGCAGGTTATGTGGTTGTTGCAACGCTGCATGAACTGGCTAAATCAGGCTCCGTTGAACGCAGTGTTGTGACACAAGCAATCGCCAAATTTGATATCGATGTGAACAAAATCAACCCATTATTAGCGTAAATAAAACAAAGTATTAGCCATGCTTATCAGCATGGCTTAACTGTTTTTATTGATTAGGAAAAATTATTATGTCTGAATTAAAAGAATTTTTACTACCTGATATTGGCTCTGATGCTGCTGATATCACAGAGATTCTAGTCTCTGTTGGCGATACGATCGCCGAAGATCAAGATATCCTTTCGATAGAAGGTGATAAAGCTGCAATGGATGTGCCATCATCTGTTGCGGGGGTGGTTAAAGAGATTAAAGTCACAGTTGGTGACAGTGTTTCTGAAGGTAGCATTGTATTAATCGTTGAAGTTGCTGGAGAAACTTCTGCTGCAATTGAAGCTCCTGTGGTAGAAGCGGCTCCTGCTGCGCAAGTAAAAGCAGAAGTTGTTGTAGAAACAGCTGTTGCAGCGGCTGCTGCATCAGTAAGCGAACTGCAAGAAGTTTGTGTTCCTGATATCGGCGGTGATGAAGTTGAAGTAACAGAAGTATTAGTGTCTGTTGGTGATGTTATCGAAGCGGAACAGGACATCCTTAGCGTTGAAGGTGATAAAGCATCAATGGACGTGCCTGCACCGTTTGCCGGTATCGTTAAAGAAGTTAAAATCGCAGCGGGTGATAAAGTGTCTGAAGGCAGTTTAATCCTGATTGTTGAAACAGTAAGTGAAGGTTCAGCAGGTCCTGTTGCCGCCGCGCCGGTTGAAGCTCCACAAGCACCAGCCCCTGCGCCAAAAGAACCGCCAGTGCCGCATCACCCTGCAACGCATGAACAATCTAAAGGCGGTGCAATTCATGCATCTCCTTCTGTGCGCCGTTTATCTCGTGAGTTTGGTGTTGATTTAAGCAAAGTAACAGGTACTGGCCGTAAAAAACGTATCTTAAAAGAAGATGTGCAAACATTTGTTAAATATGAATTATCCCGTCCGAAAGCAACGGCTTCCACTGTCACTGGCGGTGGAAACGGTCTACAGGTAATCGCTGCAGCGCAAATTGATTTCTCTAAATTTGGTGAAATCGAAGAGAAACCACTTTCACGTATTCAGAAGATATCCGGTCCTACACTGCACCGTAACTGGGTAACCATTCCCCATGTTACGCAATTTGATGAAGCGGATATCACAGATCTGGAAAGCTTCCGTAAAGAGCAGAATGCCATTGCAGCTAAGCAAGATCTCGGTGTTAAAATTAGTCCGCTGGTATTTATGATGAAAGCTGTTGCCAAAGCACTTCAGCAATACCCTAACTTTAACTCGTCATTATCAGCTGATGGTGAAAGCTTAATTCTGAAAAAATACTTTAATATCGGTATTGCGGTTGATACACCGAACGGTCTGGTCGTACCGGTAGTTAAAGATGTATTAAATAAAGGTATTTACGATATCTCACGTGAAATCGGTGAAATATCTAAAAAAGCACGAGCGGGTAAATTAACCGCTAAAGATATGCAGGGCGGAAGCATGACTATCTCCAGCCTGGGCGGCATCGGCGGTACACAATTTACACCTATCGTAAATGCTCCAGAAGTGGCTATTTTAGGCGTTTCAAAATCAGCAATGAAACCGTTATGGAATGGTAAAGAGTTCGAACCTCGTTTAATGGTTCCTCTTGCTCTTTCATACGATCACCGTGTGATCGATGGTGCTGATGGTGCACGTTTCATTACCGCAATTAATAACTATCTAGCTGATCTACGCACGCTAATTTTATAATAATGTTAACAGGTCGGCATTTGTCGACCTTTTATTTTGCATTTAGTTAACAATTACATAGACTCAAAACAGTCTTCGATGGAACACTTTTACAGAGGTTTACATGAGTAAAGAAATTAAAGCACAAGTAGTGGTACTCGGCTCTGGCCCTGCGGGTTACTCAGCAGCATTTCGCGCCGCCGATTTAGGTCTGGAAACTGTATTAATTGAAAAATACAGTACGCTTGGTGGTGTTTGTTTGAACGTGGGCTGTATCCCGTCAAAAGCACTATTGCACGTTTCAAAAGTGATTGAAGAAGCCAAAGCATTAGCTGAACACGGTGTATTATTTGGCGAGCCATCAACCGATGTTGATAAAATCCGTATCTGGAAAGATAAAGTTGTTTCACAGCTGACGGGCGGCCTGCAGGGCATGGCATCGATGCGTAAAGTTACCGTGGTAAACGGTTTCGGTAAATTTACTGGCTCCAATACCATTGTCGTGCAAGGGGACGATGAGAAAACCACCGTTAATTTTGATAATGCCATTATCGCAGCGGGCTCACGGCCAGTTAAACTTCCCTTTATTCCACATGATGATCATCGTGTATGGGATTCAACAGACGCATTAGAGTTACGTTGTGTGCCAAAACGTTTACTTATTTTAGGCGGCGGTATTATCGGCCTTGAGATGGGAACTGTATATAAATCACTGGGCTCTGATGTTGATGTTGTAGAATTTGCCGAGCAGTTAGTGCCGGCGGCCGATAAAGATATCGTGCAGGTTTACACTAAGAAAGTGAAGGGCAAGTTTAATATTATGCTATCAACCAAAGTGACCGCGGTTGATGCTAAGGAAGACGCGCTTTATGTCACCTTTGAAGGCAAAAACGCACCAGCGACAGCAAAAGCTTATGATGCAGTATTAGTGGCGGTCGGTCGTGTGCCAAACGGTTTATCACTGGATGCCGAAAAAGCGGGTATTGAAGTGACCGAGCGCGGATTTATCGAAGTTGATAAACAGATGCTCACTAATGTGCCGCATATCCATGCAATCGGCGATATCGTCGGTCAACCTATGCTTGCGCATAAAGGTGTGCATGAAGGGCATGTTGCAGCTGAAGTTATCTCGGGTAAAAAACATTATTTCGATCCGAAAACAATCCCATCAATTGCTTATACTGAACCGGAAATGGCGTGGGTCGGTTTAACTGAAAAAGAAGCAAAAGAGCAGGGCATTAATTACGAAAAATCAGTGTTTCCTTGGGCTGCTTCCGGCCGGGCAATCGCATCAGATTGCAGCGATGGATTAACTAAACTTATCTTTGATAAAGAAACAGATCGCGTAATCGGCGGCGCTGTCGTTGGTTCAAATGCAGGTGAACTGCTGGGTGAAATCGGTCTGGCAATTGAGATGGGCTGTGATGCTGAAGATATTGCCTTAACTATTCATGCGCACCCGACACTGCATGAGTCAGTTGGTTTAGCTGCTGAAATATATGAAGGCTCTATTACCGATCTGCCCAATGCCAAAGCGGTAAAACGTAAATAACATTACGGTTTGAATCTGTTTACAAAGGGCGCTTTTAAAGCGCCTTTTTTTTGTCTAATATAAGATCACTAGCTGTTTTTTTCTCGTTCCTCACGCTCCGCGTGGGAATGCATAACACTATTAGTTTGCGTGAGCTTGAGGTGTATGGTTTACCTTTATTTGTTGGTATTCCGCCCGTACGTTTTTTATCTTGCTAAACTCATTTTCCAGCCAAGAAAAACGTAAACGTAAATTTCCTAGCCGCATTGATAGATTTGTAAAAGGCTTGGATGTCCTCTAATTTTTTGCTGATTTTTTATGAAAGATCAAGCAAACGCTTACAAGCGACAGCTTCCTTCAATGCCAATTGGCTAGGAATCTCTGCATTCCCATGCTGAACGTGGAAATGAGACTAATTACTCTGCCACATAGGCAGGTTAAAAATACCATCAATCATGTATACTGCCCGTTAATATGTACTGTTAATTTTACTAGCTATTTTGAGAAAATATGGAATTTGAATTTAGAAAAGATTTTATTAGCGAGCAAGCGACTGTCAAGTTGTCTATGGGTCATGAGGCTTTTGCAACCTGGTTAGAGCAGGAGGGGCAAGCGGTAGATTGGATAGAAGATCTGCTCGCTAAGATTGTTTTATTGCAGCAACGCGCTATTACAGATGTAAAATTAACCGGTAGTGAGTTTTCACTTTTAGTTAATCAAGATGAAGCGCAAGTGATTAATCACAGTTTACTGAATAATCAGGATGAGATTGATTTGGAAGGGGATTTGGCGTTTTATGACTTAGAGATTCAAGCATCCTGCGGACTGGAAGATTTTTTGAATCTCATAGAGTCTTGGTTAGAGTTTGTGCAGGGGTAGATGGCAAGGGGATCAGTAGCCTAACACTAAGGTCGCCATACCTAAGAAAGAAAACAGACCAATCACATCGGTGACTGTTGTTAACGCCATACCGCCTGCAAGTGCGGGATCTATTTTATATTTATGCATAACTAGCGGAATGGTGACCCCTGCTATTCCGGCAACAGACAGATTAATAAACATCGCGCCTGCGATAATTAAACCAACAGCAAGATCGCCTTTCCATAGGGTAACTGCAGTCGCTACTAAAAACGCCCAAATCAAACCATTAAGAATGCCAATCGCCGCTTCTTTGCCGATTAACCATCTAGTATTGCTGCTACCGATATGGCCGACAGCAATCCCGCGAATAACTAAAGCAAGTGTCTGATTGCCTGCAATACCGCCCATGCTCGGTACTATGGTCATCAATATCGCAAGGGTCGCCATCTGCTCTAATGTTGCTTCAAACATATTAGTTACAGATGCGGCAATGAATGCCGCAATTAAATTAATTGACAGCCAAACGGTACGACGTTTTGTACTGGGCAGAATGGGAGCAAAAGTATCTTCATCATCATCCATACCCGCCATACCCATCATCGAGTGTTCGGCGTTTTCGCGGATAATATCAACTACGTCATCAATGGTGATTCGACCCAGCAGGTGGTTTTGTGAATCAACCACAGGCGCTGAGACCCAATCATGACGTTCAAATAGTTTGGCTATTTCACCTTCATCCATCTCTGCGAGTAAGGTTTCTGTTTTATTATCCATTACTTGTGCAACAGAAAGAGACGGATCAACCGTCAGTAATGTTGATAAGGGGACATCGCCAATTAACTGGTCATCTTCATTGACTACATACAGGGTGTCGGTTGCTTCTGGTAATTCACCTTTTAAACGTAAGTAACGCAGTACAACATCAATTGAAACATCCGGTCGAAGAGTGATAGTGTCAGTGTTCATCATCGAGCCGGCAGTATCTTCGGGGTAAGCAAGTGCTTGCTCTACACGGTGTCGGTCTTGTTCGTCCATCTGTTGTAATACAGCTTGATAGAGACTGTCCGGGATACCACGTAAAATATAGGCAAGATCATCTGTATCCATACCTTCTGTGGCGGCAACTAAATTTGATGCGCCCATTAAACTGATGATGCCATCTTTTGCATCTTCATTTAACTCTTCAAGAATTTCACCCTGTTGATCGTGATCGGTTAAATTCCATAGGACTTTACGATTGGCTGGAGGAGAGGATTCAAGCAGTAGGGCTACATCACAAGCTGGCATCTTTTCAAGAATGCCGCGAGCCTTAACAAACATGCCACTTTCAAGGGCTTTGTTTACTTCCTGGAGGCGTTGCTGGGCATTTTGTACATCAGTATTTTCCAGCATGGCATGACTCCCTTATTATTATTTTATTCTAAAAATTATTCTTCTAAAAATTTATCTTCTATTAGTTTAGTGACGGCAAGCATCGCTTGTTTTGCTTCTTTACCCTTGGCAAGTATTTCAATCTCTTGACCATAGCAAGTTTCTAAAACCAGCAAACCAAGTACGCTGTCAGCATCAGCTTGTTTATTTTGGTGTTTAATTGTAATAGTTGCATCAAAAGAGTTAACTAATTCAACAAGCTTAATCGTTGCACGTGTATGTAAACCTAATTTGTTCTGTATTGTAATTGTTTGCCTGATGATATCCATCTGTTTATTGCCCTTTTAAACACTTATGTTCAATTTGCACCTGGTACTTAGTTTTAAAGCGTGCTGCAATCTGCTCTGCTACATAAACTGAGCGGTGTTTTCCGCCGGTACAACCAATTGCAATCGTGACGTAGTTGCGGTTATTGGTTTCAAGATGGGGTAACCAGGAATGAAAAAGGTTTTCAATTTGGTTAATCGTCTGTTTAACCAAGTTGTGCGAATCAAGATAATCTTTTACCGGTTGATCCAAGCCTGTGTATTTTTGCAGTTCAGGTATCCAATGCGGGTTTGGTAAAAAACGCACATCAAAAATATAATCAGCATCTTCAGGATGTTTATATTTGAAACCAAAAGATTGAAAGATAATCAGTAAGTTGCTTTTCGCTGTGCCTTGCAGATGAATTTTAAGGCGTTCATTTAAGTTATGAATTGAAAGCGTTGTGGTATCAATTGCGAGTGCCGCACGGTCACGAATAGGTTGTAGCAGTTCATTTTCAAGCTCAAGTGCTTGCGATAAAGATAACTTTTGTTTGGAAAGCGGATGAAGTCGTCTTGTTTCGCTATAACGGCGGATTAATTCGCTGCTGATTGCATCCAAATAGACGATTTCAATATCAACTTTATTTTTTAATGAGCTAAGTAACTGCTCAATCTCAGCTGCTTTAGTCGGTAAGTTACGAATATCTAAGCTGATTGCTATTTTATTGTTTTTTGCATCAACAGTATCAATTAATTGCTCAAGAAGTTGAAATGGTACGCCGTCAATGCAGTTATAACCTAAATCTTCAAGTACATGCAGTGCTATTGTTTTTCCTGAACCAGAGCGTCCACTAATGATGACTAATTTCATTTCTACTCCACTTTATGGTTTATTCCGCCTGCAGTAACTCAAAAAGAGCCTGGTCATTATCAGCATTTCTTAATTGACGTAAAAAAGGCTTATCTAACAGTTTTTTGCTGATTTCAGAAAGTGCAACAAGATATTGCTGGCAACGGTCTTCGGGAACAAAAATAGCGAACAGAAGATCGACTTTGTTACCATCATATGCATCGTAATCAATTGCAGTTTCACATTGCAGAAAGACGGCAGTTGCCGGCAACGAGCTGTCAATTTTTACGTGAGGGATTGCAATACCTGATCCTACACCTGTAGAGCCTATTTTTTCTCGGGCAATTAAATTATTAAATAATATCTGAGGATCGATATTTAATTTTTCAGCTGCAATACGGCTAATTTTTTCTAATGCACTTTTTTTGCTTGTGCAGCTCGTTTTGCTAAAAACGGAATCTTTGCTTAATAAGGTCGATATTTTCATATTTTATTCTATTTAAGTCACTGTAAAAGAATCGCGCGAGTGTAGCAGTTTACTCGTGAATGGCTATCAAGAAATAACTATTTCTTAATATCCATCAAAGATTATTCCAATTCCATGCATTAAACATCACTTACTTGCCCTATTAATCAAAGTAGCTGTTTACGTTGATTAGATGGCGGAATACCCAGTGACTCACGATATTTGGCAATTGTACGACGTGCCACTTTGATCCCTTGATCTTCAAGTAACAGGGTTATCTTATTGTCACTTAAGGGTTTAGTTGTGATTTCTGCACTGACTAATTTTTTAATTAACGCGCGAATAGCCGTTGATGAGCATTCACCGCCACTTTCTGTTGCAACATGGCTGGAAAAGAAAAATTTAAGCTCATAAATGCCTCTTGGTGTATGCATAAACTTTTGTGTGGTGACCCGGGAAATAGTTGATTCATGCATCTCTACTTCAAATGCGACATCATTTAAGACCATCGGTTTCATCGCTTCATCGCCATATTCAAAAAAGGCTTGTTGCTGCTGTACGATACAATTGGATACCTTTAATAAGGTTTCATTACGGCTTTCTAAGCTTTTAATAAACCACTTTGCTTCTTGCAGATGGCCCTTGATAAATTGTGAATCGGTTTTACTAATCTTACCTTTGCATAAATCAGCGTATTTCTGGTTTACCGAAAGGTTGGGATCACAATCTTGGTTTAATGATACACGCCATTGCCCTGCAATTTTTTTTACATAAACATCCGGTACGATATATTGCGCTTGACTGTCTTCAATTTGATTACCCGGGCGAGGCTCTAAACTTTGAATCAGGCGCATAACCTCTGCTAACTGAGCTTCTTTTAATTTAGTTTTTCTTGCCAGCGTGCGGTAATCACGATTAGCAAGCAGATCCATGTGCAATTCAAGTACCATTAATGCTTCATTTAACCATGGTGTCTGTTGAGGTAGATGCTGAAGCTGGATCTGCAGGCATTCTTGTGTTGAGCGAGCCGCTACACCAATCGGATCAAAATGTTGAATACGCTTTAAAACGACGAGAATTTCATCTAATTCAAGATCCTCGACTTCAGGAGATAAACTTTCTAAAATTGACTCGCAACTTGCTGTTAAATATCCAGATTCATCAATAGAGTCGATGATTGATGTTGCGATCAGTAGGTCGGTCTCAGAAAAAGGGGTGAGTTGCATCTGCCAGATTAAGTGGTCTTGTAGAGTATTTGAAGACTCGCCTTGGTATACAGTGTCTTCTCCCTCATAACTTGATGTGCCAGAGGAAATTGAGGTGGTTGGTGGTGCTGTATATGACTCTTCCCAGCTGTTTTCCACGGGTAAATCATCTGCAAATTCTTGCTTAGTTAATGCCTCAGAGGTATCTATCTGACTACTGTCTTGCTCTTTATTAACCTCTTCAATACCACTGTTGTCATCTTGTTCAAGCAGTGGGTTTTCATCGAGAGCATTTTGGATCTCTTGTTGTAAGTCAAGTGTGGAAAGTTGTAATAATTTAATTGCTTGTTGTAATTGAGGAGTCATAGCAAGTTGCTGACCCATCTTCAACTGTAAACCTTGTTTCATCAAAACACTTTTTTCCTCATACGAAGCAATTCTATGAACTAAGTGACTAACTATAACCTATAACTTAAATTCTTCACCCAGATAAACTTGTTTTACATGATCGTTTGCTAATATTTCGTCTTGCGTCCCAATTGCAATAATTTCACCATGGCTGACGATATATGAATGCTGGCACACATCCAATGTTTCGCGTACGTTGTGATCAGTAATTAATACACCTAAACCACGATCACGCAGCTGCTGAATAATATTTTTAATATCGATAACGGAAATAGGATCAACCCCGGCAAAAGGTTCATCTAAGAGAATGAATTTAGGTTCGGTTGCCAGTGCGCGTGCAATTTCAACACGACGTCGTTCTCCACCTGATAAGCTCATGCCTTTGTTATCACGGATATGGGTAATATGAAACTCTTCGAGCAGGGTCTCTAGTTTTTCATCACGTTGAGCTTGAGTTAGCTCCTTACGTATTTGTAAAATACCCATGATATTTTCGGTGACTGTTAAACGGCGAAAGATAGAGGCTTCTTGTGGTAGATAGCCTATCCCTTTTTGCGCGCGAATATGCATCGGGTGATGAGAAATATCTTCATTATCAATAATGATTGTGCCTTCATCTTGTTTGACTAAACCAACTACCATATAAAAAGAGGTTGTTTTACCTGCGCCATTTGGGCCAAGTAAACCGACAATTTCGCCCGTTTTTACGGTTAAACTTACACCATTTACCACGGTACGACCTTTGTAGCTTTTTACTAAACCTTTTGCTATTAATTCAGCCATTTTATTTATTCTTCTTTTTCTGAGTTTTTATTTTCAGTTGTATCTGTTTTTGGTTTTTCAAATTGCGCGGGTAAAAATACGGTATTAACACGTCCATCTTTGCCCTTTTCTGTATTGACAATTAGCTCTTCAGTCTCAAGAAAGTAAATTATTTTTGAACCATTAATCTGGCTATCAAGTTGTTTTACTTGTGCATTACCCGTGAGCGTTATTTTTCCTTTGGCAACATCATAATGAATACTATTTGCTTCTGCATCAAAGGGTTTACCGTCATCCTGGGTCTGATAAAAAGTGGCTACTTTACCGTCTGCGATCATTATCTCATGATTGGGTAATGAGCCTCGAATAACGGTGAGTTTGTCACCGGTTATTTTAATGCTGCCTTGGGTCAGTAATACATCTTCTAGAAAGACAATAGTATTCTTTTTCATTTTTGCATGTTGACTTACCGAGCTAACATTAATCGGCTGGTTATAATCAGACTCAAGTGCAAGACTTGAAAATGAAAGAAGTAATGCGCTGATCATTATGCTTATTTTATTTGTTTTCATTGAGGTATACCGCTTTAATGTTATCTTTTACAATTAATTCTTCAGTGATTAGAGAGGCCCACATACCAATGCCTTGCTGCTGCATTTGTGGCCCTTTCCAAGTAACAGGTAGGTCACTGCTTATCTCTTTTTGATCCAGTAGTATAGTTAATTTTTCTGTTGCCATGGTTTGTACTAGTTGATCTAAACTAAGGTTTTCCACCCATACGTCATTTGATAATATTAATTTGTTTTGCTCATAAAGAATGCCATCTTCACCGCTTATTTGCCAAACAGTTGTGTTATTAGTTTCTTTATTTGCGATATAAATAATAACTTTGGGATTTTCAAAGACAGTAATATCTTTGCTGGCAAAACTGGTTGTTTTATCGGCAAATATTTTATGGCCGATTTTCCCTGTTTCATCAAAATGAACATTGCTAACATTATAGGCAATATAATTTGGCTGATGCTTTGGCAGTGTCGGCAAAATCGTTTCAGGTTTAAAATATAACCACAGCAAAAATGCGAACAATAATAAGATAAATGGGATACTTTGGCGTTTAGTCATCTATTCACTTTTACCCTGCGTGATATTAAGCTGGTTATTACATTGTAGAAAGAGATCGCAAATCTCGCGTACTGCACCAAAACCACCGTTTGTTTGGGTAATTAAATCGGCACCCTGTAAAACCAATGGATGAGCATCATTAACAGCTACACCTAAACCACAATCCTCAATAACAGGTAGATCAACCACATCATCTCCGATATAGGCTACTTCTTGTGCTGTTAAACTCAGTGTCTTTAATAAAGATTGATATACTGTTAGTTTATCTTCCTGTCCTTGGAAAATATAAGGAACACCTAGAGCTTTCATTCTATTTTCGACAATGTTTGACTGACGTCCAGTAACAATGGCAACATCAATACCTAACTTTAAAATAGCTTTTATGCCAAATCCATCTTTAGTGTGAAACGCTTTTAACTCTTCACCCTGGTTGCCTAAATAGATCCGCCCGTCAGAAAACACACCATCTACATCGCAAATGAGTAATTTTATTTTTGAAGCGCGTTGATAGTTTTCAACGCTAATTTTCCCGTAGGGTGTTGTGAACATTTAATTTCTCAATAAGTAATTTTATGCGAATATTAAAAAAGTCATATATAAAAAAGTCATGTATATAGGCAAAATAACAAAATGCCACCTGTAACGCGAGCAATGATTTTTAGTTTAACTATTGTCACGGTTATCAGTTAAAAAATAAAGCGCTAACGTGCAATTGTGTTTAAATTTCAGACAACTAGATAGAATAAGTGTAAATATTTGTATTTGTGCAAATTAAGTAGCAGTTCTGTTATTAATAAATTGTATAAAAAAGGGCATATCTTTACACTGTTACCTTTATTTATATATGAAGAAAATAGTTGTTGATGAAACACTCAAAGCATCTTGTGATTAAAAACCTCTGCTTTTCTCGAAATGAACGGTTATTATTTGATAATTTATGTTTTGAGTTTGAGCGTGGAAAAATTACTGCGATTTTAGGGCCAAGTGGTATTGGCAAAACAACCTTGCTTAAGCTTATTGGTGGACAACTGCCAGTGGACAGCGGTGAGATTATTTTTAATGGTAACGCTATTCATAACTGCTCTGATAAAGAATTGTATGATGCCCGTAAAAAAATGGGCATGTTATTTCAAAGTGGAGCGCTGTTTAATGAACTTTCTGTATTTGAAAATGTAGCATTTCCACTTCGCGAACATTGTAAACTCGATGAATCTTTGCTTTCGATTTTGGTTTTAATGAAGTTAGAAGCGGTTGGCTTACGTGGTGCCAAAGATCTGAAACCAATTGAACTTTCGGGAGGGATGGCAAGGCGGGTTGCATTAGCGCGTGCAATTGCACTGGATCCTGAAATGATTTTATACGATGAGCCTTTTACGGGACAAGATCCGATCTCCATGAATGTTTTACTTAACTTAGTTAAACAGCTTAATCAGACGCTTGGCTTAACTTCTATTATTGTTTCTCATGATGTTAATGAAGTACTGTCGATAGCCGATAATGTTTATGTGCTGGCTGAACAAAAGATCATTGCCGAAGGGCCTGCTCATTCAATTTTACAGCAAACTGATAACTCATTACTGCAACAGTTTTTACTTGGGCGAAACGAAGGTCCTGTGCCTTTTCATTTCCAATGTGATGATTTTCAAATGGATTTACAAAAGGTGCAAGAA